>NZ_CASGGV010000288.1:0-209294 GCF_949319125.1 Frankia sp. Hr75.2
GGGCGGCCGCCCCCCCCCGGCCGCGGACGGGAGCGCCGGGATGCCCGAGGCAGGTGAGGAATCCGGATCGGGGCTGACCAGCGCCCGCTGGACGCACGTCGCCCTGCCCTCCAGCGACCTCGACGCCTCGATCGCCTTCTACACGTCGATGACCCCGCTGGTCGTCGTGGCGGTCCGCGAGGACGCCGCCGGCCGTAGCGCCTGGCTCTCCAACGAGGGCCAGTGGCGGACGCCGTTCGTCCTGGTGCTGGTGGACTTCGTCCGGGAGCGCGGCGCCCGGCATCCGATCATGACGCCGTTCGCGCACCTCGGGATCGAGGTCCCGCGCCGGGCCGACGTGGACGACGCGGCGGCGCGGGCCCGGGCCGCCGGCTGCCTGCACTGGGAGCCGCAGGACCTGCCGGACCCGGTCGGCTACGTGTGCGCGCTGACGGACCCCGACGGCAACGTGATCGAGATCAGCCACGGCCAGCGGGTCTTCTCGACGGTGCGTGACCTGTGGGGGCCGCGCGGCTGACCGTCCGGCGCCGCGCCTTGACGTGGCCTCGTCCGGTGATCGCGGTGCGTGACGGGGAGCGGGGCCGGTCCGGTGGGGTGGGGGAGCGGAATCATCCGGGCTGCCCGCTCGATAACCTGCATATGAGACCCATAAGGGTCTATTCGGGGCGCTCGACGCGGGCAGCCGGTGATCGCCTGGTTGTGGGGGATTCGTCACCGCGCGTCGAGAGCCGCCATCGCGGGGATCCTGCGGACCCCCGAAAGGACGTGACGCCAGGTGACACCTCCGAGTCCGGCCGTTCACGACGTGCCGGCGATCGGTGGCCTCGGGATGACCGACGTCGCCCGGCAGACCGTCGCTCGGCAGACCGTCGCTCGGCAGGCCGGTGCCGGCGGGGCCCAGCCGGCCGCTGAGCCGCCCTGGCCGGCGTGCTCCGGTGTGGATCTCACCCGTCCCCATGCCGCCGTGGTGCTGCACTACGACGGCGCCCGCCGCGACGCGTGGGGCGCCGCCCTGGCCGCGCTCGACGTCCCGGTGCGCCGGGACGGGGCGTTCGGCGAGCTCGGGTGGGCGGTCCTGGCAGGTGACGCCGCCGACGTCGGCCGGGAGCTGGCCGCGGTGCGATCCCGCCTGGCCGCTGCCGTCGGATCGGACCGGCCGGTGCTCGCCGCCGCCGGGCGGGTGGTCGTCGGCGACGGCCGGGACACCTCCGAGACGGCATCGTCGCTCGCCGAGGCACGGGCCGTGCTCGCGCTGCTGCGCCATCGCGGCGACGGCGTGCAGCTCCTGCACTCGGACACCGGGCTGGCCGGGCTGCTGCTGGCCGTCCCGCGGGCGCGGCTGGAGTCGTTCGCCCGGGCCGAGCTCGGGCCGCTGCTGGACCGGCCCGAGCTGCTGGCCACGCTCGCCGCCTGGCTGGAGACGAACGGCAGCCGGGCCGCGGTCGCCGCGCGCATCCACATGCACCGCAACTCGGTCGGCTACCGGATGGACCGGGTCCGCGAGCTCCTGGGCCTGCACGGGGATCCGCCGGAGCGGATGTGGCGGTTGCACGCCGCCGTCGTCGCCCGCGAGCTGGTGGCGGCGCTTCCGGCCGGTGACGCCTTCCCGACCGGGGACCTTCCCGACGGCCGGGCTGGCCTGGCCGGGGCGGTCGGGGTGGTCGGGGTGGCCGGCTACCCGCGGGCCAGCGCGGCGTCCACGAGGACCTGCGCCTCGGCGAGCACCGAGGCCAGGTGATCCGGGCCGGCGAAGCTCTCGGCGTAGATCTTGTAGACGTCCTCGGTGCCGGACGGGCGCGCGGCGAACCACGCGTCGGCCGTCGCCACCTTCACACCGCCGATCGGGGCGCCGTTGCCCGGCGCGGCCGACAGGGCCGCGGTGACCGCGCCCCCGGCGAGCGTCGTCGCGCCCAGGGCCTCGGGCGTCAGCGCGGAGAGGATCTTCTTCTGCGCCGGGGTGGCGGGGGCGTCCACGCGCCGGTAGGCGGGGGAGCCGAACCGCCCGGTCAGCTCGGTGTAGAGAACACCGGGGTCACGGCCGGTCGTCGCGGTCATCTCGGCGGCCAGCAGGCAGGCGATGATGCCGTCCTTGTCCGTCGTCCACACCCGGCCGTCGCGGCGCAGGAACGACGCGCCGGCGCTCTCCTCGCCGCCGAAACCGAGCGAGCCGTCGAGCAGGCCGTCGACGAACCACTTGAAGCCGACCGGCACCTCGACCAGCCCGCGTCCGAGATCGGCGGCGACTCGGTCGATCATGCCGGAGCTGACCAGCGTCTTGCCGACCGCGGCGCCCGCCGGCCAGCCCGGCCGGTGCGCGAACAGGTAGGAGATCGCCGTCGAGAGGTAGTGGTTCGGGTTGAGCAGGCCGGCGCCGGGGGTGACGATCCCGTGCCGGTCGGCGTCCGCGTCGTTCGCCAGCGCGACGTCGAACGACCCGGCCAGCCGCAGCAGCGACGCCATCGCGAACGGTGACGACGGGTCCATCCGGATTCGGCCGTCCCAGTCCAGCGTCATGAAGCCGAACGTCGGGTCGACCGCGGTGTTCACCACCTCGATGTCGAGCTTGTGCCGCTCGGCGATCTCCTGCCAGTACAGGACGCTCGCTCCGCCGAGCGGATCGACGCCGATGCGGACCCCGGCCGAGCGGATGGCGTCGAGGTCGACGACGTTCGGCAGGTCCGCCACGTAGGCGCTGACGAAGTCGTGCACGGTCGCCGCCGCCAGCGCCTGGGTGTGCGGGACCCGGGCGACCCCGGTGAGACCCGCCTCGAGCAGCGCGTTCGCCCGGTTCTGGATCGCGCTCGTGGCCGCGGTGTCGGCGGGACCGCCGTGCGACGGGTTGTACTTGAAGCCGCCGTCGGCCGGCGGGTTGTGCGACGGCGTCACGACGATGCCGTCGGCGAGCCCCCCGGGCCCGCCGGCGCCCCCGTGCCCGCTGTGGGCGAGGATCGCGTGCGAGATCACCGGTGTCGGGGTGGCCTCACCGGCCGGCGCGACGCGGACGTCCACCCCGTTCGCGACCAGGACCTCGAGGGCGCTCGCCAGCGCCGGCGCGGACAGCGCGTGCGTGTCGACGCCGATGAACAGCGGACCGCTGACCCCGGCGGCCGCCCGGTGCTCGCAGATCGCCTGTGCGGTGGCCAGGATGTGGTCTTCGTTGAACGACGCCCGCAGTGCGCTGCCGCGGTGGCCGGACGTCCCGAACGCCACCCGCTGGGCCGGGTCGGCGGGGTCGGGACGCACGTCGTGGTAGGCGGCGAGCAGCGCCCGCGGGTCGATGAGCTCGTCGGGAGCGGCGGGCTGACCCGCGCGCGGGCTGTTCGGCATGGGCGGGCTCCATATGGGCGGGCTCGATCGGATCGTTCGGCATCGGATCGTTCGGCTCCCCGGCCAGCCTAGTGCCGCGCGCCGCGACGTTCGCCCCGTCGCCCCTGTCACTCGTTGTGGCTCTGGCCGTCGGCCCCAGGCGGGGAGGGGGAGGGGGAAGGGCCGTGGCCTGGCCAGCGGGCGGGATGGCGACGTATCGTGATCGGCGTGCCAAGGTCGGCGGCCCCGCCGGACGGGGCGAGATGCTCCATCGCCCGCAGCCTCGAGGTGCTGGGTGAGCGGTGGACTCTGCTGGTCGTCCGCGAGGCGTTCCGCGGGCGCACCCGCTTCGCCGAGTTCCGCGACGCGCTGGGCATAGCGACGGACGTCCTGACCGTCCGCCTGCGCACGCTGGTCGAGGCCGGGGTGCTCGAACGCCAGGCCTACCGCGAGCCCGGGTCACGCGAGCGGTACAGCTACCACCTCACCCCGGCCGGCCACGACCTGCGCCTCGTGCTCGGGTCGCTGCAGCAGTGGGGCGACGCGCACCGGCCCTCCGGCCACGGTCCGGCCACGGTGTACCGCTCCGCGGTGGGCGGCGAGCCGGTGCGGGTGGCCTTCGTCGACGGCGCCGGGGCGGAGATCGACGTCCGCGACGTCGTCTCCACCCCCGGGCCGGGCTGGCCCCGCATCGAGGCCGGCCCGGAGGCGGCCCAGCCGGCCGTGAGTGTGCCGGAGGGCCGTCCGCCGGTGGACGCGGTGGGCGGGGCTGGTCAGCCCGTCAGCGTGGCCACGGGCTCGCGCGAGGAGTAGAGCTCGGCGAGCGCCGGATAGAGGTCGGTGAGCCCACCCGACAGCGCCGCCCGGATGTGAATGCTCGTGTCGTCCGCGAGGACCTCGGCGGCTCCGGCCTCGACGCCGTCCAGCGCGAGCGCCGCGATGGTGGCCGGGTCCGACTTCGGCGCCTGGACGGCGCGGGTCATGTCGGTGTCCATGTAGCCGACGTGCAGCGCCGTCACGGCGACGCCCTGGTCGGCCAGCTCCAGCCGCTGGGAGTTCGTCAGCGACCAGGCGGCGCTCTTCGCCGCGCAGTAGCCCCCGCTCGTCGGCGCCGCCAACCACGACAGGGCCGACAGGACGTTGAGCACCGCCCCACCGGACGCGCCCGCGTGCCCCGTGGCTCCCGCACCGCCGGCGCCGGCCCCGTTCCCGTTCGCGTTGCCGTCACCCGCCGCGCCGGCGCCGGTGCGGTGCCGCGCGAGCTGCGGGGCGAAGGCGCGGACCGTGCGCAGCGGCCCGAAGAAGTGGGTCTCCAGCTCCAGGCGGATGTCGTCGACGTCCCCGGTGAGCACCGACGCGCCGGTCGAGCTGCCGGCGTTGTTGATCAGGATGTCGACGTCGCCGGTCGCCTCGGCCGCCGCGGCCACCTGGGCCGGGTCGTTGACATCCAGCCGGATCGGTACGGCGCCCGGGGTCTGGACCGACTGTGGGTCGCGCGCGGCCGCGTAGACCTTCGCGGCACCCCGGGCCAGCAGCTCCTCGACAAACGCCCGCCCCAGTCCCCGGTTCGCCCCGGTCACCAGGACGACTGATCCCTTGATCCTCGCCATCGCCCGCGCTCCGTCCCTCGTCGCCCGCCATGCCCCGGCCGGGCCATGCCCCGCCTGTGCCGGGACGTCGCCGATGTCCGGCCGTCCCTGCGGATCACCGTAGGGTTCTGAGTTGGAAACTGCAACTCAGCTGGGGAGTGACGCAGGACATCCCGCCGTGAGCGCTCTGGACGAGGCGCCACGACTTTGCGCGGAGTTAGTGTCCCCACGTGCGACTGGGCGTGATGGGCGGGACGTTCGATCCCGTCCACAACGGGCACCTGGTCGCGGCCAGCGAGGTCGCGGCGCTCTTCGACCTGGACGAGGTCGTCTTCGTGCCGAGCGGGCGGCCGTGGCAGAAGGTCGACCGCGAGGTCTCCGCCGCCGAGGACCGCTACCTGATGACCTTCCTGGCGACGGCCGAGAACCCGCGGTTCACCGTCAGCCGCATCGACATCGAGCGCAGCGGCCCGACGTACACCATCGACACGCTGCGGCACCTGCGCGGGCAGCGGCCGGGTGACGAGCTGTTCTTCATCACCGGCGCCGACGCCCTCGCCCAGATCTTCACCTGGCGGGACCACACCGAGCTCTTCGGGCTGGCGCACTTCATCGGAGTGACCCGGCCGGGCTACCACCTGCGTCGCCACGCCAGCCTGCCCGACGAGTCGGTCAGCCTCCTCGAGGTGCCGGCGCTCGCGATCTCCTCCTCGGACATCCGCCAGCGGGTCGCCCGGGCCGCCCCCATCTGGTACCTGACCCCGGACGGCGTCGTCCGCTACATCGCCAAACGCGGGCTGTACGACCCGCGGTCGGCCGTCGGCCCGCCCCCCGTCGACCCCGGGTGACCCGAGCCCGGGGACCCGGCGCCGGGGAACATTCGACCCGATCGCGGGACGGATGTTCGCCGGCACTCCCGTGGGTGTGTCACGCTTGATACGGCCGTCCGACAGCGGGCGGCCGGCGCTCCCGCCGGGGTGCTCCGATCGGGCGGTGTCAACGCCCGGCCGAGTGCCCCGCCAGGGCGCGCACCTAACCCGCTTTGGAGACCGACCAGCGTGACCGCTTCACCGCGAGCCACCGAGCTCGCCCTCGCCGCCGCCCAGGCCGCCGCCGACAAGATCGCCCAGGACATTCTGATCCTCGACGTGAGCGAGCGGCTGACGATCACCGACTGCTTCGTCATCGCGTCGGCCGAGAACGAGCGGCAGGTCAAGGCCGCCGTCGACGAGATCGAGGAGAAGCTGCGGGCGCTGGGGGCGAAGCCGTTGCGCCGCGAGGGCGAGCGCGAGGGCCGGTGGGTCCTGCTCGACTTCGCCGACATCGTCGTGCACGTGCTGCGCGCCGAGGAACGGGTCTACTACAGCCTCGAACGGCTGTGGAAGGACTGCCCGGTCATCCCGTTCGTGGACGCCACCGTCGGCGCCGGGGTGGCCACCGCGGCCACGGGTGGCGTGGCGGGCGC
Source organism: Frankia sp. Hr75.2 (assembly GCF_949319125.1). Lineage (NCBI taxonomy): Bacteria > Bacillati > Actinomycetota > Actinomycetes > Frankiales > Frankiaceae > Frankia > Frankia sp. Hr75.2. Next base: position 6,361 of record NZ_CASGGV010000288.1, read on the forward strand.
GGGCGGCGGTACGGCAGAGCCGCGGTGAGGCTGCTGCTCTGGAGGCACGGGCGGACGTCCTGGAACGACGCGGGGCGGTTCCAGGGCCACGCTGATCCGTCCCTGGACTCGACCGGCCAGCGGCAGGCCGAGCTGGTGGGCCCGTTCATCAGGGCTCTCAACCCTGAGCTCGTGGTCTCCTCGGACCTGCGCCGCTGCCGGGAGACCGCGGCGCGGATCGGCCTGCCCGTCCGCGCCGACGCGCGGCTGCGCGAGATCGACCTGGGGGCGTGGTCCGGGCTCACCGGCGCCGAGGCCGCCGCCCGCTTCCCCGCGGAGGACGCCGCCTGGCGCCGCGGCGAGGACGTCCGCCGCGGCGGCGGCGAGACGTACGAGGAGGTCGGCGCACGGGCCGGCGCCGTCTTCGACGACATCGTCGCCGAGGGTCTGCCGGTCACCGCCGGCGGCCTCGTCGTCTTCGTGTTGCACGGGGGGACGGCCCGGTCGCTCCTCGGGCGTGTCCTCGGCGTGCCCGTCCAGAACTGGTGGGTGTTCGGCCCGCTGGGCAACTGCCGCTGGTCGATGCTGCGGCGCGAGCCGGGCGGATTTCGGCTGGTGGAGCACAACACCGGACCCCTCGCCACAGTCGCCGCGGCGCCTGATAAGGTCGTCAGCGTCGGACCGGGGAGCACAGCTTCCCACCCACCAGCCGAGGCGATCCTGCCGACGCAGGAGGCCCCGACGGCAAGCGACACGGAACCTGTACACTCGCAGACGCAACCAGCAAGCGGTTGAGACAGCAAGTACCGGTTGCGGTCGAGTAAGATATAAATAGTACGTCGTAATATGGGGCTGTGGCGCAGTCTGGTAGCGCATCACACTGGCAGTGTGAGGGTCAGGGGTTCGAATCCCCTCAGCTCCACAATAGTAGGTATGTTCGAACCCCTGTCGGAAGTCTGACGGGGGTTCGCTTCTTTTTCGGGCAGTCTGCCGTAGCGGGTCGCTGACAGCGTCGAGGACGCGAACCATCGCCGCCAGCGCTGACCCGTGCGTCAGACAGGCGAGTCAGTCGCAGAGCCGCTTCCATGTGGTGGCGCCGGGCCGCAGTGCGAAGGCCACGCGATGCCCGGCGTCGTCCGTGAAGACGACTTCTGTATCGCTGGCCGGTGTCAGCGTTCCCGGCTGGACCGGGTTGCCCCAACCGGCCGGCGGGTTGCCGTTACCGTCGTGTAGCGGCGGGACGAGTTCGTAGTAGCGGTCCTGGTAACGCGCCTCCGTGATACCGCAGTGCGTGGAGAGTTTGTAAGCGACCGCAGGCCCCGGCCGCTCGTTGCTGACCAGACCCTCGCCGCGGCGCGGTTCGCCTCCGGCGGCGGGCTCCGAGGATGAGGACCCGCAGCCGCCGAGTAGTGCGGTCAGGCAGGCAAAGGCGACCGCGCTGGCCGCGCGCGTCCGTGTCGGGACGAGGGCATACATCGTTCTCCGTCGGCGTCGAAAGTAGAGTGTCAGCAGGTCGAGATGCCGTCCCTGCCCGCCGTCACGTCCAATCTGAAGTGACGGATCCCTGGTCCTGGTGGGTCGTTCCCATCCTCACCGGAGTCGTCCGGAAACCATATGGTCAGAAAAACGGTGCTGCCTTCGGTGGACTTGGAGTAGCATCGGCTTGATCCAATGTGCATAGTTTCGCCGGGATCGACCGGGCGATTGTCGACGTGCTCCAGCTTCCAGCCGGCCGCGGGCACGGTGCGATGGTAGAACTCCATCACTCCATCGGTCGTACCCGCCGGCCGGTATGTGCGCCCCGCATATGTTGCGCCGGAGCTTTCGCTGCAGCCAAATCCCTGTTCTTGGACCGTTGCGCCAGCAGGATGCAGGTCGAGTACGGCGAGGTTGTTCAACCTTGCGGCAAGTTCGTTGTCCCGGTCCGTGCATCCCGCCTCCGGCCATGAGACGGGCAACGCTGAGCAGCCAGCAGTTGAGAGGGCTCCCATCAGCATCCAAAAAATGATCTTGTTTGGCGCGTTCGAAGGGACTCCTCGTGTCACCACGAACATAATCTTAGTTTTCTGCCGGGTCGAGCGTGGCCGTCGCCTCGTCGAGCAGGACGATCAGGGCCCGCTTGAGCGGCGCCCGGGTGATCGACACCCGCTGGTGCTCGCCACCGGACAGGCGTGCACCCGCCTCCCCGACACGGGTGCAGGCCAGCGGCCCGGGCGCGGACGTCGCGTGGCCCGGGTGTGTCGCCCAGCGGCGGGCTCGGGCCGGTGCCGGGGCGGCCTTCCCGGAAGAATGCAACCCGCGAATGGTGGACACCTTACGGACACCTGCTCAATGGTGGGGCGGGTGAAGGTCGGTGCCATATAGTGACCACAGGATGAACAGCTATTCTGTCAACACCGTTTCGGCCCGCGGCAGCAGGAGTTCTGGTTGCCGGGCAGCCCTGGACGAGGCACACGGCGTTCTCGGCTTCGACTCGCCGAAATGCGCCTGTGTCGAAGAGTCGGAGCATTCGGCGCGCGTGGCGCTTGCCATACGCGACCTCGATGGCCAGGGCGTCCTGCGGCTCGCGCTGCGTGCCATTGCCGATCGGGTCACCCCAGAAGGGCAACCCGTGCCTGAGACGTCGTCTATCACCGCCCTTTCCGGTGCCGTGGGTGCCGGTATCGGCGGCATTACCCCCGGAATCCCCGGAACGGGGCCGGCCTGATGCCCGAGCACACCCTTTCGGTCACCCTCACCGCCCCCACGAGCGACAGTCTCGACGCGCTTGTCACCGCGGTCGACGTCGCGCTGATCGCCGCGGGCTGGGCCGTCGGGGGGAGCGCCGTGAAGGTCGCGTGCGAGTGCACCTGGCCCCGTGACAACAACCTGGCCGAGCCCGGCCGCCTGGGCCTGTTCGGCACCGTGGTCTACGTCGTCGCGGCCCTCATCGTGGCCCTGGGCATCCTGCGCGGGTCCGGGGTTTTGTGAGGGCCGGCCGCGCCCGCCCGCCGGCCACCGGGCGGGCGCGGCCGGCGACCAGGCAGAACATCGTTTTGTGCGGCAATTCCGGACGCACCTGACGGTGCGGTGCCATGATGACCCGAATAGCTGCCGGACCACCGTCGACTTCCTCGTCGTTCGGTCGGTGCGGGGCACGCGCGCGACGAGGCGTGTCTCATCACGGCGGACTCGCGCCAATGCGGCAGTCGGTTTGGTTGACTGCCAGCAAGGGGGTCAGTCATGGCACGTTGGGTGCGCGCCCGCCGTGGAGTCGTGTGTACGGCCGTTGTCGGTGTCCTCGCCGCGGCGTTACCGGTCGCGGCCGGGCTCCCGGCCGCGCGGGCGGCCGGTGAGAACACATCCACCAATGCCGTCATCATCTGGGACCGTAATGCGCAGACCGCGATCTGGGACGTCGCCGGCCAGCAGCCGCAGGTCCAGGCACGCAGCTTCGCGATGGTGCACGGAGCCGTTTATGACGCGGTGAACGCCATCGCCGGGCGGCCTTACCAGCCCTATCTCCTCGCCCCGCGGGCCAGCGGGCGCGAGTCGACGGACGCCGCCGTCGCGACCGCCGCCTTCCAGGTACTCAGCTCCCTGTTCCCGGCCCAGCGGCCGCGGCTGTAGACGCAGTACGACGAGTGGATGGCGAACCTTCCCGATGACGCGGCGAAGCGGAGCGGGACCGCCGTGGGTGGCCAGACCGCCGCAGCGATGATCAGTGCTCGGCAGAACGACGGGGCCTTCGGTAATCCGACCTGGCCGGTGGGCACCCAGCCCGGCCAGTGGCGGCCGACCCCGCCGACCTTCGCCTCCGACACGGCCTGGGTGGCGAACCTCAGGCCGTTCCTGATCCCGAGCGCGTCGATGTTCCGTTCGGCCGGGCCGCCGGCGCTGACCTCCGAGCGCTACGCCCGGGACCTGAACGAGGTCAAAACGATCGGCGCCGTCAACAGTACGACCAGGACGCTCGACCAGACCCAGGCGGCGATCTGGTGGCACGACCGACACCTGGGTGAATGGGAGATCAAGCGCCAGCTCGCCACGGGCCGCCGTCTGAGCACCCTGCAGACGGCCCGCATGTTCGCGATGGTCGACCTCACCGAGGCCGACGCGACGATCGCCTGCTTCAACGAGAAGGCGGCCTGGACGTCCTGGCGGCCGGTCACCGCGATCCAGCTGGCCGACACCGACGGCAACCCGGCAACCACCGCCGACCCGACCTGGGCACCGTTGCTCGTCACCCCGCCACACCCCGACTTCACGTCCGGGCACACCTGCTTCACGACGGCGAGCATGTCGACGCTGGCGTTCTTCTTCGGCCGGGACGACATCCCGTTCAGTGCGTACAGTGCTGATTCGGGTACCACACGCTACTTCCGTGGTTTCTCCCATGCCATCGCCGAGGTGATCGAGGCTCGCGTCTGGGGTGGCATCCACACTCGGTCGGCCGACACCGAGGGCGCGAAGATCGGCGCCAAGGTGACTGCCTACGCGACCAGGAACTATTTCCGCCCGCGGCGTTGACCGGCCCGCACGGCGCGGCAAGCGGTACCCGGCGCCGGGTTACCCGGTGGTTGCGGCGGTGCCCTTTGCGGCCCCTGAGCAGGCAATATGTGGTCGCGGTCGCAACCTGAACCCGATCGGCCGGACCGCTTTGCCGTCGCATGCCGATCCGGAAATACGCGGGGGGGGGGGGTGCCATGGCGCCCCCCCGCTCCTGAACACCGCCATTTCTCGGCATTCCTCAACGCGGCCACATTGGTGGCCGCGTGGTGGCGACACAGGGCGGAGGAGTCGCGCGGGCCGGCCCCCTGGTGACGCTCCGGTCACATTGCGATGGCCGCGACAAGAGTGGGCGCCGCCCGGTGTACCGTCGATGCTCCGTGGAGTTTCTTGTTCCTGTGGAGTTGTCGGTGTTGGATGGTGAGGTATTGACTGGTGATAACTTCGCGGTCCGGTTCCACGGACATGTTCCGCTCAACTGGAGACCTGCTCGTGTGGTGGCCCGTTACGCTGCTCCGCGACAGCTTCGGCCTACTCCGCCGGCAGGTGGGGGGTGGTCGGGTGGCGGTGTCGGTCGGGGGCTCCGCGGCGGCCCGTCCCGCTGGCAGCAAGTGGACATCGTGACGACGGGCGGCCATCGGCCGCGGGTCGTGGCTGCCGCGCGGTGGGCGCGGCCGTCGTGACGGATGGCGCCGGGTGGCGTTTCACACCGCACGCACCAGCGGCTTCCCGCGTCTCGAAAACAACGGTCAGCATGGGTATTGTGCCGCGAAAGGCGTGCGGTCCGCGGTGGCCTGAGGTGTTGCTGCCGTCGCCGGCCGGATAGTCAGTCTGAACGTGGCTTGGGGGGAGTCGTGTCAGCATGGGTTCGGGATCGTTCGGGGGCCGTCCACGGCCACGTTCTGCCTTGTCCCGCCGGTCGCGCGTAGCGGCGGTATTCGCCGGTCTCCTGGTGGTGGCCGGCCTACTGGCGACCGGTATCGCAGGTCCCGCGGCCGCCGCGGCGGGGCGGCCGCCGGCCGGCGCCGGTTCGGCCGCGTCCGTCGGTCCGGCTGCCATGCGTGCCGTGATCCTCGTAGACGAGTCCGGCAGCCTGGACGACGACGCGGTGCGGCGTGAGAAAGAAGCCGCCCAGCTGCTCGCGTTCAGTTCGCTGACCCCCGATTCGGAAATTGCGGTGGTGGGTTTCGGCAGCTCGAACGGCGAAGCCGGGCAGCATGCGGTCGAGGTTTACTGCCCGCTGACGAAGGCGGAGCCTGCGAAACAGCAGTTCTTCGTCGACTGCATCGACCGCCTGCACCGCCGTGAGCCGTCCGAGGGCGCCGACACCGACCACGCCGCGGCCATGACCCAGGCGCTGAGCATCCTCGGGCGGGCGCAGGAGGGCCGGCCCTCCTTCATCTTCCTGCTCACCGACGGCCGGCTCGACGTGGCGAACAGCCCGCAGTACGGCCAGCCGGGGGCACGCAACACCGAGGCGCAGCGCCGGGTCGACAGCCAGGTCGCGGCCGCCCGGAGCAACGGCGTCCAGATCTGGCCACTCGGCTTCGGTGACGCCGACCAGGCCGCGCTTGACCGGTTCGCCGCCGGCGGTGCCCAGCAGACCTGCAACAACCTGCCAGACAACCAGCCGAAGGCGCGGGTGGTGACCTCGCCGGACGTCGTGGCGCGCTCGCTGTTCGAGGCGATCGGCAGCGCCAGCTGCGCCCAGACCACCGAGTTCGACACCGGCAAGCTCTCGCCCGGGTCGCCGGTCGAGCTGACCGTCTCCATTCCGGAGATCAGCACCGACGGGGTCATCGCCGTCATCAAGGGCGACTCGCGGGTGGAGGTCAGCTACGTCGACCCCAACGGGAAGGAGGTCGGCGACACCAGGGAGTTCGACGGCTCGATCTTCACCCGGAGCACCGCCAACGGCACGGTCGAGTCGCTGCGGGTGCAGAACCCCAGGCCGGGCACCTGGAAGATCCGGCTCACGGCCCCGGCCGACGTGCCGCCCGGCCAGATCGTCGGCGCCGCCGCGATGTGGCAGGGCGTGCTCCAGGCAGTGGTCGGTCTCAACCCGCCCGTGCCGCAGCCCGGGCAGCAGGCCGTCGTCAGCGTCCAGTTGCAGACCCGCGACGGCGCGATCGACGACCCCGACACCCTGGACGGCATCCAGTTCGGCGTGCGGATGTCCGGCGACAGCATCGAACAGCAGACCGTGCGGCTGACCAACGACGGCCGCGAGGGCGACGCCGTGGCCGGCGACGCCGAGTACAGCGGGCACATCACCGTCCCGCCGGACGCCAAGGGCGCGCTGACCTTCGTCGGCACGATCGACGGGCCGGGTGTCGTCGGCGCGTCCACCGTCTACACGACGGTGGTGGCGGCCCAGGCCAGCCCGATCACCGCGTCGCTGCAGCTCGGCCGCGGCCACGTGGCGCCCGGCGGCAGCCTGACCGGCTCGGTCGTGGTGGACAACACCGACGGGCAGGCCCGCACCCTCTCGCTCCAGCTGCGCAATCTCAGCAACGGGGCGCGCGCGACGATCGACCCGGCGACGATCGCCAGCCAGCAGCGCGGCCGCGGCGAGCACCGGCTCACCGTCACCTTCGGCGAGGACACCGCGCTGGGCGCCACCAGCGGGACGGTGATCCTGGTCGACGCCGCCAACCCGTCCACCGTGCTCGCGTGGTCCCGCCTCAACGCGGACGTCGGCCGTCCCGCGTCGTTGCTGGAGCGGTTCTGGTGGCTGTGGGTGCTGGCCCTGGCGGTGGTGCTCGCGCTGCTGCTGCTCGCCGCCTGGCTGCGCCAGACCGACCGCAGGGTTCGCGACGTCAGTGACGTCACCGTGTACCTGAGCCGCGGCGGTCAGCCGATGGGGCACCTGCAGGCCCGGTCGGACACCGGTAGCCGATTCCCGTTCGTGGTGCTCGACGCGACCGGCGTCGCCCCGCATCTCGACCATTCGTACGGAGGCGGCGGTGGGTACGCGGTGACCCGCAACCGGCACCGGGTCCTGCAGCTGAGGACCGCGGACGGGACGACGCGCGACATCTCGGCGGGGATGCCGGTGGAGATCGAGGCCGGCCTCGCGCTGACCGTGACCGCCGCCGTGCGGGACGACCAGCCCTTCTCGACCGTCCCGGGCAGCGACGACCTGTACGAGCGGGCCGGTGATCACCGCGGGAGCGCTGACTCGTGGGCCGGCCACGGCGCGGGCCGCGCCTCCGCGCCCGCCGGCTCGTATGACCCGGTGTCGGGGGCCGACCAGTCCGAGGTGACGACCTGGATCCCCGGCGGCCCGTCGCAGCGCCCCGCACCGAGCGGCTTCAACCCACCCGCGAGCCCGGAGCCGCCGCCCGGCGGTGGCCGCTCGCCCCGTAACGACGACCTGTTCGACTGATCCGGATAGCGAGCCATGAACATTTACCAGCCCATGCTGTTCGTCGGACTGGGCGGAACAGGCTGCCTGGTCGGCGCCGAGCTCGAGCGCCGGCTGCGACACGAGCTGTGCGGCCCGGACGGCCGGGCGCTGAACCTGCGGGTGCCCGGCAAGAACTACCTGCCCTACCAGCTGCCGTCCTGCGTGCAGTTCGTCTACGCCGACCTCAACGAGTCCGAGCTCACCAGGCTGCGCACCCGGGTCGTCCCCTCGGAGGAGCACGCGAACGCGGCGGCGCCCACCCAGCACGTCACGCACGGCCTCATCCCGACCGTCGACACCTACCCGGACGTCGCCCGCAGCCTGCGGGTGAACGCGCGGGAGCTGGTCCGGGGCTGGCTGCCGCCGGCCGAGGGCGAGCCCCGGGTGGCGCCGCTGATGCGGGGGGCGGGCCAGCTGCCCACCGTCGGGCGGGCGGCGCTGTTCGAGACGTTCCGGTCCGGGGTGGCGCCGGCCCGCCGTCCGCTGTCCGACGCAGTCGGCAAGATCGCGACCTCCGGCCAGGAGCTGGCGGCGCTCGGCGGCCGGCTCGGGCAGACCTGTGACGTCTTCGTCGCCTTCTCCGTCGCCGGCGGCACCGGCGCCGGCATCTTCTACGACTACCTGCACCTGATCGGCGACGCGTTGCAGCGCTCGAAGGTCCGGGCGCAGATCTACCCGCTGGTGCTGATGCCCTCGGCGTTCGACGAGGGGGTCGGCGGCGGCCGGCGGGCCCGGCTGAACGCCGGCCGCGCGCTGCTCGACCTGTTCCGCCTCATCGACGACCAGAACGGCCACGACGCGGGGACGGAGCTGACCGCGCGCGGCACCTCCGGCACGCTCGGCGTCCAGTATCCGGACGGCGAGGGCCAGATCAACCTGCTGCCCTCGACCATCCAGACCGGATTCCTGTTCAACCGGGCCGACGGCGTGGAACGCGACGACCTGCACCGCTCGGTCGTGTCGCTGATCCTCTCCCTGGTCGGCACCGGGCAGGAACACGACGACGGCGACGCCATCGCCGACCGGCTCTACCAGTCGTTCGCCGACGACTTCATCAACCGCGGCGTCGAGCGGGAGGTGCCGGCGTCCTCCGGCATCGGCCGGCGGGGCGTGTCGACGAGCCTGGTCGCGTCCATGACGATCCCGGTCGAGGAGCTGGCCGACCTGGTCGCCTCCCGGCTGCTGGCCCGCGGGGCGTACGACCTCGCCGCGCCCGCCCCGGGCACGGCCGCCGACGACGACGCCGGCATGATCAGGCGGTTCGCCTCCGCCGCGAACATCGGCCCGATGGTCACCCGGCAGCCCTTCCAGTTCACCGAGCCGGCACCGGCCCGCGGCGCGGCGGAGATCCTCTCCGCGCTGCGGGCCCGGCTGCAGGCCATGGAGGGCAACCTGGCGGGCCTGGGCACGATGGTCCGCCAGCAGGTGCCGGCGATCGCCGGCGCCTTCGACCCGGCGGCCGGCCTCGACGACCTGCTCGGCGAGGTCGACCTGCTGCACGCCCGCCGGATCGTCGAGGGCCGCGCGGGGGAGAGCGACCCGGTGAGCCGGGGCGGGGTGGTCGGCTTCCTGGCCAACCGCCGCACCGAGCCGCCCGCGCCCGCCGGGATCTCGGTGAACCCGCCGGCGCCGCTGGCGATCCGCGACCGGCGCCTCGGCGCCAAGGTGCGCTGGGGTGACCGGGAGGTGGTGGAGACCATCCACCGCCAGGACACCTGGTACAGCTGGCGTACCCGGTGCGTCTGGAACGCCGCCTGGGACGAGCAGCAGGTGCGCTGGGAGAAGGCCCTGCGGCGGTTCCGCGCGCAGCTGAGGCTCGCCGCCGAGGCCTTCGACGAACACAGCCGCTCCGAGCCCGGCGAGTTCGCCCGGCGCACGGCGGACCTGTTCCGGCCGCGGGTCGGGGTGACCTACCTGCTGCCCCCGCACGGCGACATGGACGACTTCTACCAGAGGGCCCTGCAACGGCTCACGTCCGCGCTGGGCCTGCGGGGAGCCGCCTCCGAGGGTGACGTGATGCACCGCCTGCTCGGCCCGGACGGCTGGCGCCGGGTGTGGGAGGCGACCGTCACCAGGGGCGGGGAGGCCGCCGTCGCCGTCGCCCGGGAGCGGCTGCAGGAGGCGGTGAAGCGGCTGTTCCAGGAGTCCGACGGGCTCGACGGCGAGCCGCTGCTGCCGACGATGGCGAGCCTGCTCGCCGCGACGGTGCGCCGGGACGGCCCGGCCGCGGTCGGGGAGGACGACATCCGCCAGTTCCAGACGAAGATCCACGGTCTGGTGCCGGCCAGCTTCTCGCCCCAGGGCTCCGGCAATCTGAAGATCCTCGTCTCCTACCCGGCCGGGGCCCGGGACACCCAGATCGAGGGCTACCTCGCCCGCGCGATCCGGCTGCCGAACGAGAGCGGCATCTCGATGGAGTTCCGCCCGATCAACGCGGACTCGGTCGCGGTCGTCCTGCTGCGCACCTCGATGAGCATCACCGAGGTGCCCGAGCTGCGGGAGATCCTGCACCACTGGGCCGACGCGCTGCGCAACGAGCAGTCGCAGGACTTCCTCAGGTGGCGCCAGCGGCTCGGCTTCGACTACGGCTGGCTGGCCACCACCGAGGAGGACCGGGTCCGCATCCTGCACCGGCTGCTCTGCGCGATGTGGAACGGGCAGGTCCAGGCGCTGGCCGGCGGGACGGAGTCCCCGTACTCGATCCGGGTCTCGCTCGGTGACCCCGACACCGACACCGACAGCGACGGCGTGAGCATGACCCTGGCGCTCTCCCCGTTCGAGCCGGCCTCGTCATGGGGCAGCATGCTCCGCGCCTACGAGGACTGGTCGCTCGCGGACGACGAGCGGGTGCGCCGGGACTTCTCCGAACAGCTGATGCGGGTGGTGCCGATCGGGGTGACCGGCCGGGCCGCCAACCCGCACCCGGTGTTCCGGGCGTTCGTCGACAACGCGGACAAGCAGGCCGACCTGCTCGCCGAGATGCTCATGAAGCTGCCGCCGGGCAGCCGGGGCTGGGCCGAGCAGCAACACGCCTTCTGGGCGTACACCGTGCCGGCCGCGCTGGACATGGGGTTCTCCAACGTCTCCACCCCGGTGCGGGCGAACCTGCGCCAGCTCTACGAGATGGTCGGCACCCGCGGGAAGGACCTCGGCAGGTGAGCACGGACACCACCGGCCGGACCTCCGCCACCGCCACCGCCGAGGCGAAGGTCATCGACATCGACCTCCGGGAGCGGTACGAGGACCTGCTCTCCTTCGGGTCCTTCACCGAGGTGCAGCGGGCGTTCGCCACCTCGCTCGGCTTCATGGAGAGCGACCTGACCCGGGTCCTGGTCATCGACGACACCCGCGACCTGGAGGCGCACGCGGACGCGCTCGGCCTGATCGTCAAGGCACCCGGGGTGCAGCAGGTGATCTGCCTCGCCGTCGGGCCGCCGCTGGACGACGTGGGCCGCGGGCTGGGCCGCCTGGTGGCCGACAGCGCCGTCGACCCGAACCGGGTCGCCCTGCACAAGCCGTTCGAGCTGGCGTCGCACGTGATGCTCTGGGTCGGCGACGCGCGCGGCATCGGTTGGGGTATGGGCCAGCACCGGGCCCAGGCGATCGCCACGGGTAGCTCCCCGGCCCAGGGGCCGGTGCTGGCCGCGCTGTTCGACGCGCTGCTCACGCCGAAGGTCTTCGACCGGGTCTACGAGGTCGTCCGGTCGATGCCGGAGGGGGTGGCCTCGCCGGGCCTGAGGGCGATGATCGGGCAGGTCGACGACGACGTGCTCGCCGACGCCCGGGTCCGCGCGATCGACCGGATCCTCGCCCCGCGCCGGCACGGCGACGAGGAGCAGCCCGACGGCGGCCTGGTCACCGACCCGTTCCGGCTGCTGCTGCGCTACCCGCGGGCCAAGGAGGCGGGCAACCCGATCCTGGCCCGCGACGGCGGGATGGACCACGTCGCGTGGGGCTTCCGGGGCCAGCTCAAGGAGGCCGTGAACGCGCATGCCGTCATCACCGGCCCCGGGCCGGTGCTGCAGAACCTGCGGGCGGGCGGCAAGGCCGCCCGCAGCCCCGCAGGGCTGCTGACGGCCCGTGTCATGCAGGTGGGCCACGACCTCGGCAGGCTGCGCGACGATCTGTCGCGGATGTTCACCGAGTACGACAGCGTTCATCCGCTGGGCACGACCGACCTGCTCGAGCTGGGCCGGCGGGGCTTCGCCCTCGCCCCGCCCGAGGGCACCCAGCGGGTGGACCTGCTCGCCTCGCTGCGCCACCTCGTCACGGGCGCGCTCGACAGCCGCCGTCCGGTCACCGAGATCATCGGCTGGCTGAGCTGGATGCACGGGATGCTCGTCCCGGTCGGCAGCGCCGCCCGCCTGGACGACCTGGACCGGGCGTGCGACACCGATCGGCTCCAGTACCTGCGGGACATGCCGCGCAGGCTGGACGTCAACCTGCTGTCGGCACTGGCCATCCTGCCGGTGCTGGTCTGCGGGCTGCTCGCCGCCGCCGCGCCCGACTCGGCCCGCTCCAGTGCCCTCGCCGGGGCCGGCGCGGCCCTGCTCGTCGCCGTGCGCGGCTGGCCGCTCGTGGTGGCCCGCCGGATGACACCGCTGTCCAACCACAGGATGTCCGACTGGATCTTCCTGGCGGTGCTCGCGCTGTTCATCGGATCCGGGGCGACCGCCCTGCTGGCCGTGGGCGCGCAGGAGCCGGCCACCCTGGCGCAGGCCGCCGCCGCCCTGGGCCTGCTGGCCGTCGTCGGCCTGGTGGGCTGGTGGTTCCTGCTCGGTAAGGAGGCCACCCAGAGCGACCGGAGCCCGGTCGACCTGGCCGCTCTGGTCATCATCGCCCTCGGTGCCGGCTGTGTCGGGCAGGTGCTGGGCACCGCCGACAGCCTCGACCCGGTACTGAGCCTGCCGGTGCGGATCGTGGCCGGCGCGCTGGCGTTTGTGGGCCTGATGTGGTGGCCGTACCTGGTGTGGTCGCGGGCCGTGCGCCGGTGGCATCCCGGCGAGTACGTCACCCTCGCGCGGGCGATGTCCGAGGGGACCATCGCGCTCATGGAGGACGTCGCCCGGTACGACTGGTCGCTGACCGGCCCCCGGCGGGCCGGCGCCGACCTGGTCCGGGCGATGTCGCTGGCCTTCGAGGACGTCACCTCGGCGCTGACCGGCTACTCGGACCGGTTGCGCGGCTTCCCGGCGCGCCCGCCCCGCAGCCGCGAGGCCGGGGTCGACACCGACGTCTCGCTGCGCCTGCGCTCCATGGGCGCCGCGATCAGCGACGTGGTCGAGGCCGACGTCGTCGACCTGATCGCGAGCGTGATCGACCGGTGCTGGCCCGACATCGAGCGGGAGGCGCTCGACGCGCTGGGCGAGCGGGTCGTCTCCGAGACCCGGCACGGCCTCGACCGCTACAACCGGCACCTCGAACGGATGGGCGTCCACGCGACCCCGCCGTTCCGCGCGGACGACACGGACCGGCGCGAGCTCGTCGACGCCGCCTGGCAGCAGTCGGACCGGCTCGGCGTGCTGCTGCGCGCCGACGTCGCCGACAGCGGGCTGATGCAGCTGTGCGCGCCCGAGCACCTGCAGCTGCTCGACGTCGACGCCCGCTCGGCAGCCGTCGTGCGGTTCGCGCCGCGGGCCGCGCAGCCCTCGCTGGTGGCGCGCGGGCCCGGTACCGGCGCCGGCGGCGGGTGGGGGTTCGACCCGTTGCCCTCAGCGGTGCTCGGCGAGCTGGAATGGCCGGAGTGGGGCCAGGTCGCCGGAGTGCTGCGGCTGGTGCGGATGCGCCCCGGCACGGTGGAGACCGTGCTCAAGGGGGGGCGATGAGCCCGCCGAGCGGATCAGGACTCGGCGGCGACTGGTGGGATGCCAGCCCCCGCCCCGGCCGCGGCGACACCGACCTGCACCGGACCAGCCGCGGCGAGCCGATCGACACCTTGCGCGAGGAGACCATCGCGTATCGTGACGTCTATGGACGCCGCCGGACGATGCGGGCCCGGGTCACCGAGGACGACCCGGCGGCCGACCCGTTCTACCGGACCAGGCTGGTCGTCGATGCCGACCGGCTGGTCGAGTACGTCCAGAAGCGGGTTCACGCCGCCGGGCGGCGTGCACCCGCCAACTCCGCCGCGACCTCGCGGGCGCCGGACGGGATCGACGCCGTCGACAACGAGATCCAGATGGGCCTGCACCTCGTCGACGCGTTCGGCGAGGAGAACTACCCGCGGGAGCTGTCCCACCTGGTCGGCTACTACCCCGACGACGCCGACCGCGAGCCGTTCGTGCTGCTGGCCGAGCGCGGCCGGCCGGTCGAGCGGTTCGCCGGCCGGCTGCTGCTCGACCAGGTCGAGCAGTTCCCGACCAGCCTGCTGCGCGCGCTGGACCTGCTGGAGTCCGCCGGCGTCGTGCACCGCTGGCTGACCACCCGGACGGTCCAGTTCGACGACCGGCACGTCCAGATCACCGACTTCCGGCACGCGGTGCTCGTCGGTGAGCGCTGCGGCCCGGCGCCCGACCCGCGGTGGGCGGCGCCCGAGGCGGTGTACGGCGACGGGCCGGCCACGACGAAGGAGGACGTCTACAGCGTCGGCCGCGTCCTCAACGAGGTGATCGCCGACCGGTCCGGCCGGGCCTCGACGCGCCGCGGTGGGGCCGAGCGGCTGCTGGGATCGGACGGCCCGCTCGGCCGGATGGTCGACCACGATCCGGACCTGCGCCCACCGGCCGCCGAGGTGCTGGCCGCCCTCGGCCGGGACGTCGACCGGGCGGCCGGCACCCGGCGCGCCAGGTCGGGCGGCGACGCCCGGTTCGTCGAGGGACTGCGCAGCTTCGACGCGATCGTGCGGCGGCGGGGGGCCGGCGACGACGAGCCGACGCCGCGTCCTACGACCGGCGGCGCGGACCGCGGAAGGCGATGAGCACGGTGACCATCCCACTGGGACCGACCGAGGTGCGCTGCCCGATCTGCCTGGACGTCTTCGACTGGGACGAGACGGACCTGTTCACCTTCCGGGACGGCGCCTACGTCCCGCTGGACCTCTCCGGCGTGGGCGACCCGGTCAAGCGGAACGACGAGATGATCGGCGCCTACCGGCGCTGCCCGAACCCGTCCGCGGACATGGCCGAGCGGCACTACCTGCCGATCTCCTACGCCAGCTACGGGCCGCCGCTGGTGATCGGTTTCATCGGGCGCACGGAGTCGGGCAAGTCGCACCTGCTGGCCGCGATCGTCAGCGAGATCGAGCGGGGCGGCCTCGGTCCTCTGGGCTTCACCGCGGTGCCCGTCGACGAGGAGGCGCACCGGGCGTACTGGCGGCAGTACGTCGCGTCCCTGGTCGACGAGGGGCGGGCGATCGAGCACACCGCCAGGGTGCAGTCGGACGCCATGGTCACCTTCACCGACGCGCTCGTGGTGAGCGACGGCCGCCGGCAGCGCGCGGTGGCGTTCTTCGACGTCGCCGGCGACGACCTGGTGGCGCGGACCCGGTCGATGCGGTTCGTCCTCGCGCTCGACGCGCTGATCTTCGTGGTCGACCCGGAGTACGCGCTGCGCCAGAACGCCCCGTCCGACGGTGACGCCACGTTCGAGACGGTGATGGCCCGGCTGCGGGCCCAGCCCGGCCTGACCGACCGGCTGCCGGTGGCGCTGGCCGTCAGCAAGTCCGACCTCTACCGCTTCGAGCAGCCGGCGGCCCGCTGGTACCGCCGGCCCAGTCTGTCGGCCTACCTCGACGGTCGGGCCGAACCCACCGAGATCCGGGACGAAAGCCGCGACGCGTACGCGTTCCTGTACGCCCGGGGAGCCCGAGCCTGGCTGCGCCCGTTCGAGACGTTCCGCCGGGCCACGCTGCACTTCGTGTCCGCGACCGGCTCGAAGGCGGTCACGGACGACCGCGGCGACACGTTCGACAAGGTCTTCCCGCGCGGTGTCCGGCCCAGGCGGGTACTCGACCCGCTCGCGGCCATCTTCGCGATGTCCGGCCTGCTCGGGGAGGACGCCGCCAAGGAGGTCGGGACCTGATGGGCCGCATCGACCAGAACGAGTACGCGTTCGCGAACGAGCGCGACGGTTTCGTCCTCGTCGCCAGCTCGATCGAGAACCCGCCGGATCGCGGCTGGTGGTCGCAGTGGCTGGGCGGCTGGCAGAACATCAACCGCGCCAACCACGTCCGGCAGCCGTCCACCTCACGGGTCTACCTGCGCGACGACCAGCAGGGCGCCGTGGTCCTGCGCCAGCAGACCGGCTCGGACTCCCGGCGGGACATGCGGGTGAGCGTTCTGGTCGGCTCCGCCGAGGACCTCACCGGATGGGGGGCGGCGCGGCTGGCGCACTGGCCCGCCGGCCGGCAGCTGACCGACCCTGACCAGAGCGGGGTGGCGTTGATCGCGCGGCCGGACCTCACGGCCTACACCGGTGCGAACGTCGTCCGGCTGCAGGAGGCGGTCCTGGCGGACGCCCTGGAGCTGACCTCACCGGTGTCCGGGCGCGGGAACATCGTCCTGGTGAACCCGCTGGCGGCCCTGCTCGCGGCGGTACTGAAGCTGCGAGCCGAGTCTGTGGGCGGCGCACCCGTCTTCGGCGGGCGACGGCAGCTCGTGCCGGTCGGCGCGGACGAGCCCGTGGCGGCGGCGCTCGTCCTGGTCCTCACGGAGCTGCTGCGGCACATCGGCGACGGTCGCGACCGGCTGACGTACTCGACGTTCGAGGCCACCTACCCGCGCGTCGGTGCCCATCAGCGCGATCCACAGGTTCTGTTCATGCCGGACTTCGTGCAGCCGGAGCGTGGCCTCACCCGGCCGGTCGCGTATGTCTTCCTTGCTCCCGGACTGCGTGAGGACCATCAGCCGTACGTGCACGACGGTGCCGCCGGGGACGGTCCGTTCGAGTACATCGCCAGAACTGTGGTCTGGGCATACCTGCAGCGCGAGCTGGCGCATTTTCCTCGGCTGAACGACAGCCTGCTGCGGCAGCCGGAGAACTGGGCCGGGGCGGTGGAGGACTGGGCGATCCGGAAGGGCGGCCCGCCGCGGAGCCAGCCGGTCATCCTGCCGACCGAGCCGACGATCCCGGCTGGTTCCCGTCAGGTCGCGCCCCTCGGAGAGCCACCCGGGCAGCGATGGAGGCACGCGGAGGCCCAGGCTGGCGACGGGCGTCCGGAGGACGCATGGGGCCAGCCCCGACCGGGCGACGGGCCACGGGTACCTGAGGCCTTCTCCGCGTCGGCGGCCGCGCCGACAGCCGTGCCGGTGGCCGGGCCCACCGCCGCCGAGCAGACGCGGCACGCCGAGGACACGCTGCGCCGGGCGATCGCCAACCTGCACAACGGCCTGGTCGGGGAGACGACGCACACGGTCGACGCGTTCGTCCGGGCGTTGCGCAGCCGCCAGTGGCTGACGCCGGTGGAGCGCAACCATGTTCGGAAGTTCCTGATGTGGGTGATGCCCGGGCTGGCTCCACGTGCCGCCAGGGAACCCTACGAGGAGATGACGGACCCCGGCCTGCGACGCATTCGACCGTCGGCCGTCGACGCGCTGGCCCGCCTGGCCAGCCCGGACGCCACCACGATCCCCGCCTCCGTGGACGTCGTCGACTGCCTGGCCGGGGTGCTGGAACTCGAATCGGGGAACGCCCTGCTGCTCGCGGAGACACGCGACGCGCTTCTTCTGCTGGTACATGTCCCGACGGCGCCCGAGCATGCCGGCGAGGACAGGCGACCGAAAGAGCCCTCGTCCGAGCTGGCACCTCGCCACGCCGACCGCGCGCGTCCGTGGCGGCCGGACCTGGCGGTTGCCCGAGCGCTGACGGAGCAGGCTGAGGACACCCCCATCAGCCACGCCGACCCCGGCCCGCCTGCCGTCAGCGAACAGGAGCGCGTTCACCAGGCATTTGTCGACCATCTCCTCGGACTTGTGCGGTGGGCCACCGCGGTCGTCCCCGGGCTTTCCATGCGTGACGGCCTGCTGACGACCGCGAGCCTGCCGGCGACCGCGGCCTGGCTGCCCGCGGAGAACGCTCTCCCGCTTCGGCGGGTCGTCCGGCGGTTGGCCGGCTCCGAGAACGACGGGTTGCCCCTGGAGAGTCCCCGGGTCGACGCGCTCGCGCAGGCGCCGGACCAGACGGCGGCGGTGCGCCTGCTGCAGGACAGGATCGGGACGGATCTCGTCAGCCGCACGGACCACCTCCTCGACCGGGAATCGTGGCTGTCGGCAGACCAGCTCGTGCATGAGCTGACGGCCGCGCTGACCGAGGCGCCGGGCGCCCAGAACGTGCTGAGCGACGAGTTCGTCGGGGCTGTTGAGACGCTCCTGGCCCGGCTGCTTCACGTGGTGGAGCGGGCCGCCCAGACCGAGCCGCGTGAGCCGGCCGTCCAGCCGGACCCACGGGACGCGGACGAACCGGCCGCGGCCAGCGTGTCGGCGTCCGAGGCCTCGGTCGGCTCGCCGTACGAGGTCTTCGCGGGTCTCATAAACGAGCTGGCGAACGCGAAGATCGGAGACGAGCTGTCGCCGGTGTCCGCCTGGTTCGCCGAGACGCTGCCAAAGGCCTGGCCCGACGCCGCCGGGCACTCCCTGAAGGTCGCGGGCCTGCTGGACCAGCGGATCGAGCTCACCTCCGGCGACGAAGCCGAATCCACCGGTTCCGACGAGGCTGACCCCTCCGTCGGCGGTAGGTACGGCCTGCTCGGTGGCTGGCGCGAATACAGGTACGCCCTCGCCCTTCTGGCGGCTTGCCTGATCACCGGCCTGGCGGCGCTGTGGCCGTGACTGCGACCAAGCCCGCCCTCGACACCCGGTCCCGGGACGCCGGGAAACCGGCCCCCGACACGGAGCCCGAATCCGCCCGGTCCCCCCTGCCGTGGGTCGTGGCCGGAGCGGCCGTGCCGATGCTGCTCACCCTGTGGGACGTCCAGGCGCAGCACCACGACTTCGACGCCGGCTTCGGGCGCGGGCTCGCGGCGGTCGCCTTCGCCGGGCTGCTCGGCGCGCTGCTGGTGCTGACCGTGCACGAACTCAACCCCGACGAGCGGGCACTGGCCACCGGGGTGGCGCTGGCCGCCGTCCTGACCGTGAGCTTCCTGAACCAGTCCCGGTTCCTGCGGGAGTCCCCGTCCCTGCTGTTCGGCGGGCTCGCCGCGGCGGCGATGGCGGTGGCCGGCCGCTGGGCCCGGCTGCACGGTGACGACCCCCGTGCGCTGGTCCCGCCGCCGAGGACGGCGCCTGTCCTGGCTACCGCGGTCGCCCTGCTGGCAGGTCTCATCGCCGGGTTCGGGCCCGTCGATGAGACGCTCGGTGCCCAACTGGCCGAGCTCCTGCGCTACCTCCTGCTCGGGCTGGGAGCCGTGGTGCTGCTGGCCGGTGATCCGGCCGGGAACGACGGCGAGGTCACGTTGGACGAGCAGTTCCGGCGGTCGGTCCTGGCCGCGACCACCCCGATCGGCCTGCTGTTCGTGACCTGGGAGCCGGGCTCGGCCGCGATCCTGGCCGCCGGAGTCGTGGCGATGCTGGCGGCCCGGCGCTTCTGGTTCTCGGCGGGGCTCACCGCGGTGGTGGCCGTGGCCGTGGGAACGGTGTGGTGCTGGCTTGCCGCCGGGAAGGCGGACAAGGCGTGGCGTGACAGCCACCTGGAGAAGCGGGCGGAACCCGTCTGGGACAGCAGGATCTGGGACAGCGCGTCACTCGGCAAGCACCGGAGCTGGGTCGACCAGGAGCTCCCGGTCGCGACGCTCGTTGGCCAGTACGGGCACTTCTTCGCCGTCCTGGGCTACCTCCTCGTCGCCGCCTTCGGCTGGCTGCTGGTGCGGCTGATGCTGGCGGCCCGCCCCTCCTCGGTCCAGGTGCTGGCGGCCGGACTGGTGGCCATGCTCGTCGCCGGGCTGGCCCTGCCCCTCGTGGCGCTGCTGACCAACCATCGGTTCGGCCTCACCGTGCCGTTGCTGTCGAGCGGCGTGACCTCGTTGATCCTCGCCCTCGCCTCGGTCGGCGTCGCGCTCGGCGCGGCAGCGGGCCCGCGGGTGAGCGGCGTCGGCGGGCGGAGGTAGTCCGCTGTCCAGCTCACCTGTCGATTCCGCGGGCTCCGCCGGCTTCGGTGCCGACAGAGCGTTCGACGGCGCCGCTTTCGAGGCCACCGGCTCCGACGACCCCGGCGCGCCCGACGACCTCGGCCGGGACGACGATCTGGGTGGGGACGACACCGGAGGCGCCCCGGGCCCCGGCCCCCGCGGGCCCGGTCCGGCCGGTGCGGACCCGTGGTCGGCGGCCGAGACGGTGTTCCGGCTCGCGGTCTGCGCCTTCGACGACCGGCCCGACCTGCCGGCCGAGACCCACACGCTGGACGCGCTGGTCTCGGCGATGAAGCGCCGCCAGTGGCTGTCCGTCGAGGAGAGCCTCGCGCTGCACGCCGTCCTGGTCGCGATCTTCCCGAACCTGGCCGGCCGGGCGGTCTTCCAGCGCGGTGTCGCCGCGACGGTGGACCGGCCGGTGCGCAAGCGGCCGCTGTGCGTGCCCGCGCTGCTCGAATGCCTGCCCACCGCCCGGACCAGGCCCGACCCGATCCTGGACGAGCTGACCGAGGCGCTCACCACCCCGGCCGGGGTGGCCACCGACCGGGCCGAGCTCCGCCGCGCGCTCGACAGCCTGGTCAGCCGAGCCTCCCGGCCGACGATGGACCTCCCGGCAAGCCTCCAGCAGTACGAGATCCATCTGATCAACTCGGTCTACGCCGCCCAGGGCCGGATCGCGGAGCTGGCCGAGACGGCGGCCGACCCGCCCGCCGGGGTGCTGTGGGCGCTGCTGGACGCCGTCCGCGACGGAGCCTGGCGCGACGAATCCAGCCTGGCGAGCCTGCGCGGTTCGCTGTTCTCCCAGCTGAGGATGCCGATCCCGGGGTTCGCCGTCGGCCCGCCGATCGTCGCCCCGGATGTCGACCCGACAGTCCTGGAACGGATCGCCGTGGCGGCCGGCGAGGTTCTGGCGCGGCTGCGCGCGGAGCTCGCGGACGTCTGGGACGGCGACCGGGCGCGGGCGGCCGATCTCGTCGTCGACGCACTGTCCGCGCTGTCGACGGGTGTGCTCGGCGGCGGGCCGGGCGACATACGGGTGCAGTCCGCGGTCACCAGGCTGCGCACGCTGGTCACCCGCGCGATGGCGGCCGCCGGCCCGGTCGGCGGCGGGGCCTCGGCTGGCGGGGAAATGGACGGCGGGGGAGCGGAATCCCGGGCGGACCGGTCGGCCGCCGCCCAGGAAACCATTGACGGGCTGGCCTGGCGAGTTCGGACCCAGGTGGGCACGGCCGGGCTCACCGACCTGGTGGCGGAGGCCTTCGCCGAAATCCTCGAACGGCTCGACACCTCGGTCGACATCGACAATCTCAGCGCCGCGCTGCAGCTGCGCTGGGCCCAGTAGCCGGCACCGCCACCTGCAAAGGCAGGCAACCATGCGGAAATTCCCCTTCGGACGGCGCAACGGCCGTGGATTCGGCCTCGACAGCCACGATGTCGCGGTGTCGTCGGCGATCGTCGCCGTCACCCTGATCGCCGCGATTCTCATCGTCGCACTGGTGGACCACCAGGACCCCGGCGGCGGACCAGCCGGCGGCGGCCCGGTCGCCGTTCCCAGCGCGACGGACATCCCGACGCCCCCCCGAACCTCCGCACCTTCCACTCGGACGGCGACCACCACGCCCTCCGCCTCGGCGAGCCCCACCTCGACCGATCCCGCCTCGCAGCCCCCCGCTGAGCCCGCGCGGACGGAGTCCGCCTCGCCAACCTCGTCGCCCAGCACTCCTCCGAACCTACCGCTCCGCCCCGAGGTGACAATTCTAAACAATTCCAGAGTAAAACTGCTGGCAGAAAAATCCGCGCCCGTGGTCGTCCGGGAAGGATTCCTTGTTCGCGAAACAGGAAACTATCTCGGCGAAATAACATTTGCACATTCGGTTATTTTCTACCAGGAAGGGCAGGATGCTGCGGCGGAAATTCTCGCCGCAGCCCTTAGGAAGTATGAAAAAGAAATCGAACTGAGACTAAATAAAGGTGAGCCTCGGTCGCCGAACGGAACGCTGATTCTCGTGGTAACGAAACACTTCAAAATCGACGGTTGACTCACGTGCGATCGGCGGTTCTGGATGTCGATCTGAGCGCCGCCGGAACCGTTCGGCGGGCTCGGCGGCACTCAGGTCAGATGTCCGTGCAGGGTCAGCTGACGACGGCTGGCTGGTCGGAATCCAGCGCCGCGTCGGACGAGTGCGTTGGCGTGCTGGTCACGTGAGCTGAGCCGGTGTCGTCCGCCGGCTTCGCGGCGCTGACCGCGGCGGTGGCCGGCTCGGCGCCGTGGACGTCCACGTGGGGCATGATGCGGTCGAGCCAGCCGGGGAGCCACCAGTTCGCGCGGCCGAGCAGGCCCATGGTGGCGGGCACCAGGATCATGCGGATGATGGTCGCGTCGACCAGCACGGCGACGGCCATCCCGACGCCGACCATCTTCACCGTGACGTCCGGGTCGAGGGCGAAGCCGGCGAAGACCGCGATCATGATCAGGGCGGCGGAGCTGATGACCCGGCCGGTGGCGGCGAGGCCGCGCACGACGCTGCCGTGCGGGTCGCCGGTGGCCAGGTAGTCCTCCCGGATGCGGGAGAGCAGGAAGACCTCGTAGTCCATGCTCAGCCCGAACAGCACGGTGAACATCAGCACGGGCAGCCAGCTCGACATCGGCACGCTGTGCGGCAGGCCGAGCAGCTCGGCGCCCCAGCCCCACTGGAACACGGCGGTCACCACGCCGTAGGCGGCGGCGATCGAGAGCATGTTCATGACCGCGGCCTTCAGTGCGACCACCGGTGAGCGGAACACGACCGTCAGTAGCAGCAGGGACACGCCGACGACGAAGCCGACCACCCACCACAGCCGGTCGGACAGCAGACCGGACAGGTCGGTGAAGACCGCGGTCATACCGGTGATCTCGATGCCCGGGGGCAGGACGTCGGCGCGCAGGTGGCGGACCAGGTCGGCGGCACGCTTGTCGCTCGGTGCGACGGCGGGCGTCACGAAGACCACCGCGGCGTTCCCGCTCGGTGAGGTCACCGGCGGGGCGACGGCCGCGACGTCGGGCGTCGCCCTGATACGGGTCACGAGCGCGGGGAGATCGGCGGCGGGGACTCTGCGCAGGTCCACCGCGAGCATCAGCGGGCCGTTCGCGCCGGGGCCGTACTCGGCGGCGACCAGATCGTAGGCGCGCCGCTGGTAGGTGGACTCCGGCTGACTGCCGGCGTCCTGCGGCCAGGTGCGCATCCCGAGGACGGGTGCCGCGAGCAGCAGCAGGAGCAGGAGGGCACCCAGCGCCCACGGGAGGGGCCGGCGTCCGATCCGGCCGGCCCAGGCTGCGGTGAGCGTCTGCCGGGCCGGGGAGCCGGCCGCCGCGACGCTGGCCTTCCCGACGCCGGCCGTGAGCGCGGCGCGGCCCCGGCGGCCCAGCAGTCGCGTCCCGGCCAGCCCGCACAGAGCGGGGACGAGGGTGAGCGCGGTGACGACCACGGTGACGACCACGGCCGCGGTGGTGAAGCCGGTGGTCACATAGGTGTTCAGCCCGACCAGCCGCAGCCCCATCAGGGAGAGCACGACGGTCACCCCGGCGAACAGCACCGACACCCCGGCGGTGCCGTTGGCGCGGGCGGCGGCCTCCCGGACGGTCAGGCCGGCCCGCAGGCCCTCGACGTGCCGGGTGATCAGCAGGAGGGCGTAGTCGATGCCGACCCCGATGCCGATCATCGAGGCGAGCGTCGGCGCGATGGTGCTGACGTTGGTGCCGGCCGCGATGAGGGTGATGCCGGCGCTGCCGATGCCCAGGCCGATGAGCGCCACCGCCAGCGGCACCCCGGCCGCGACGATCGAACCGAAGGCGACCAGCAGGATGACCAGGGCGAAGCCGACACCGACCGCCTCGGCCCGGCCGTTGACCTCCTGGATGTTCTCGGCGACCTGACCGCCGAACTCGGCGGTGACGCCCGCGTCCGCGGCCGGCCTGGTCGCCTCGACGAGGTCGTCGACCGCGTCGGTGCCGCCCAGGTCGGTGACCGGCCGGTCGTACTGCACGTTGATGAGCGCCGTGTCGCCGTCCGCGGAGGGCCGCGGCGGGCTGACGAGGATGACGTCCGGCACCTCTGCGAGCCGGGCGGAGACGGCTGTGATGACCTCCGGGGCGAGCCGGCTGCCGTCGGCGGTGTGCAGCACGACCCGTGCCTGGGCCTCGGCGAGCACCGGGAACTCGGCGCGGAGCAGGTCGGTGCCCCGCTGCGACGCGGTGCCCGGGGCGTCGTAGTCGTCGTGGGGCTCGCCGCCCCAGGCCATGGCGAGCGCGGTCGCCACCACGAGCGCGGCGACCCACGCGCCGATCACCCGCCAGGGCCGGCCGGCGGCCAGCCATCCCACCCGGTACAGGAACCCGGACATCTCTCCTCCTTGGTGCGTGGCCGGTGCGGCCGGCTGGCGGGCGCCACGGTGCGCCGCGCGCTTTCACGTCTGCGACGACAGCGGGCTGGCCGACTGTGACATCCCCATGTGGCTGGGTGTGTCGTATCCGCGACGCACGCGTCGCTACGTCACGAAGCCGACGCCCGCGCGCGCCCGTGACACCTGCCTGCGCCGCCGGTGTCAGCGCCGGTGCGTGGCTGGTGTCAGCGGCGGGAGGCCAGTGCGAGGAAGCGGTGCGGCGGGTCGTCGTAGCCGTCGAGCCGCCAGCCGGAGCCGGCGAGCAGGGGGCCGAGCCGGTCCGCCGCCAGCGGCTCGTCGGGGCGCAGCACGCGCCCGTGCCGGGCGGCGAGCGCCGCCCGGCCAGACGGATGGAAGATCGCCAGTCGGCCGCCGGGGCGGCTGACCCGGGCCAGCTCGGCAAGCCCGGCCGGCAGGTCGGGGAGGTGGGTGACCAGCCCGGCGGCGAACACCGCGTCAACCGCGCCGGTCCGCACGGGCAGGCGGCGGGCGTCGCCGAGGAGGAGATCGGCATGCCCCGCCCGGCCGTGTTCCCGGGCCACGGCGAGCATCTCGGGGGTGACATCCAGCCCGAGCACCGTGCCGGCCGGGCCGACGGCCGCGCGCAGCACGGGCAGCGCCCGGCCGGTGCCGCAGCCGACGTCGAGGACGGTCGCCCCCGTCGGCAGGCCCAGCTCGGCCACCGCCGCGGTGTAGGCGGGAGTGTCGTCGCCGAAGCGGGTGTCCCAGGTGGCGGCGCGTACGGCGAAGAACGCCCGGCTCTCGGTGACGTGCCAGCCGTCGTCGGCCGCGAGCCGCTCCGCGACCCGGCGGATCACCGGCCACGCCGGATCGTGCAGGTCGACGACGACGTCCGCGGGCCGATCGGGATCGTCGTCGCGGCCAGTGCGGGTGCGCAGCTCGACGACCAGGTCCCAGGCTGTCGACGTGCGGTCGGCCGGCCGGCCCCGCGCACCGCCGCGGCCAGCCGGTCGGCGACCGCGGCGACCCTCCGGCCGTCGGCACCCTCGACCAGCACGCGTGCCGCGCCGGCCGGCAGCAGTACACGGATCCGGTCGAGGACCTCGTCCCAGCGGCGGACCTGTTCGGCGGTCATCGCCTCCGGCAGCGGTGGCGCGGAACTGTCGTCGGGCATCCACACATCATGGGCGAGCCGGCAGGCACGGCGGTGGCTGCCGGCGGCCGAAGGCCATGACCACACAGGGGTCGTGAGCCCGCAGGATGCGTCGGTGGGTGTTGGGATTCTGCTGATCAGTGCACGATCCTGTTCCCAAGAGCGAGAGTGGGGTTCTACAGTTGGCGGGTGCCACGGCTGCGGTGACGGGGCTGTGTGGCGACAGGGCTGAGGAGGAAGCATGCCGGTGAGCAAGCCGAGTGAATTACCCGTGGGTGGCGGCGGACGCTGGCCCCTGACGGGGTTCCGCTCCGCCCAGTGGGGGGACATGGAAGTCGGGTACACGGCCACCGGGCCGCTCGACTGCACCAAGGGCTACATCGGTCTGCCCGGCGGTGTCTGTCAGTGCCCCCACTACGGTTACATGTTCAGCGGCAGGCTTCGCTGCGTGTACCCGGGTACCGACTGGCCGGACGAGGTCGCGGTGGCCGGCGAGGCGTATTTCTTCCCAGCCGGTCATGTCCTCATCTATGAGGAGCCGAGCGAGGTGCTCGAGCTCAATCCCGCCGCCGCGCTCCAGCAGCTGATCGACCATTTCGAGGCCATGGCGGCCAGCGGTGGGTTCACCAAGGACGACGGCTGATCCAGCCGACTCCGAGGGCGCCCGGACGCCCGCGTACCAGGACGTCCGGGCACGCCGCCGGCCTGACCCCGGTGGTCGGAACGAGACACGAGAGAACGAGAAGCCGTTTCTGTGAAAGACGACGAGTCGGGTGCCGCCGAGCTGCGGAACGTAGCCGCCGCGGCCAGGTCGGTGTCGGCCGGCGCGGGAGCTGAACAAGCCGTCGAGGTGAACCCGGGTAACGTTTCGGTCGTGTCCTGGGCTGAGCGTGCCGCCGACCGGTCGCCGTCCGTGCAGCGGTCGAGATCGCGCAGCATGCGCCAGATGAAGGTCATCGTCGCCGCGGCCAAGCGGCTGATCGCGCAGAAGGGCACATCCTTCACGACGCAGGAGCTCGTGAAGGAGGCCGGTGTCGCGATGCAGACCTTCTACCGCCACTTCGAGGGCAAGGACCAGCTCCTCATGGCGGTCATCGAGGAGATGGTGACCGATCAGGCCGTGCGCTACGAGCAGGACGCCCGCGACCTGCCGGACCCGGTCGCCCGCCTGCGCCGCCACATCCTCTCGGTGCTCGGCTCGCTCGACGCCAGCGGGGACGAGAGCACCGGGCCCCGTTTCATCACCGCGGAGCACTGGCGCCTGCACCAGCTCTACCCGGAGGAGATGGCGCAGGCCACGCAGCCCTTCGCCGACCTCGTGGCACGAGAGATCCGTGCGGCGCGCGACGCCGGCCTGCTGGCCCCGCAGGACGTCGAGCGCGACGCGGCACTGGTCGCCCGGCTCGTCATGTCCGTCTACCATCACTACGCCTTCGCGGCTGCTCCCGAGCCCGCAGAGGTGATCGCCGATCATCTCTGGGCGTTCTGCCTGGCGGGGCTCGGCGGCGACCTGGGCGGCGGGCGCCCGGCACGGCCGGTCAGACGTCCGCCTTCTTCGTGAACCCGGCCAGCGGGAGCGCCCCGGCCGGGTGGGAGGGGCGTAGCCATGAAGGTGCTGGTAGTCGGCGGAACCGGGCCGACCGGGCCGCACATCGTGCGAGGCCTGCTCGGTAGGGGGCACGACGTCACGATCTTCCACCGGGGAGCCCACGAGCCGCCGGAGCTCGCCGACGTCGAGCACATCCACGGCGATCCGCATTTCCGGGAGTCGATCGACGAGGCGCTCGGCTTACGGGAGTTCGACGTCGTCCTGGCCATGTACGGGCGGATGCGGCACCTGTCGCCGGCGCTCGCCGGGCGGTGCGGCCAGTTCGTCGGCATCGGCGGCGTGCCGATCTACCAGGGGTTCTTCCCGGGTGACGGGAGGCACCGGCTGCCGATCCCGGTGACCGAGGAGCACCCTGTCGTCCAGGAGCGGTCCGACGACCCGGCCGTCCGGTTCTCCCGGCGGCTCGTCGACGCGGAGGAGGCGGCGTTCGCGCACCACCCGGGCGCCACGCTCTTCCGTTTCCCGATGCTCTACGGGCCGAACAACGCCCGGCCGGCCGAGTGGTCGATCGTGCGGCGCGTGCGCGACGGGCGTCCGTACATCATCCTTCCGGACGGCGGATCCCAGATCCACACCCGCTGCGCGGCGCGCAACGCGGCGGCGTTCGTGCTCGCCGCGGTCGACCGCCCGCAGGCCGCCGCCGGTCAGATCTACAACGCCGGTGATCCCACCGACTGGTCGCTGCGGCAGTGGGTCGAGCTGATCGTCCGCCTGATGGGCGCGGATCTCGAGGTGGTGGCGCTGCCGAGGGAGATCGCCGTCGAGGCCACGACGACGCTGCTGCCGCTGGCGGGCACGACGACGGAGCACTGCGTCCTGAGCACCGAGAAGGCGCGCCGCGAGCTCGGCTGCGAGGCGGTGATCGACACGGTCCAGGCGGTCGAGGAGCTCCTGGCGTGGTACGCCGAGCGACCCGGCTTCGACGTCAGCACCAGCCCGTCGTTCACCGACCGGTTCGACTACGCGACCGAGGACGCCCTGGTCGCCGAGTACCGGTCCGCCCTCGACCGGGTGCGCTCGGCCGTCGACCAGCACGCCGCGCCGCCGGTGCACAGCATGCCGCACCCGACCGAGCCCGGGAAGGTGGATCATCGTGGCCGCTGACCTGCCCGAAGTCTTCCGGGACGGGGACCGGCGGTGTGATCCGGCGGTACGTTACCGGTCATGCCCGACTTGTTGGAGGACCGCGTCGTCGTGGTCACCGGCGGCGCCAGCGGGATCGGCCGCGCGAGTGTCCTGCGCTTCCTCGCCGCCGGCGCGCGTGTGGTCTTCGGCGATGTGAACGACGCGACCGCCCAGCGGCTGCTCGACGAGGTCGCCGACCCCGCCCGGCTCCATTTCGAGCGGGCGGACGTGGCCGACGAGGCGGAGGTCGCCGCGCTCGTCGCCGCGGCCGTCGAGCGGTTCGGGCGCCTCGACGTCATGTTCAACAACGCCGGGGTCGGCGGGGCGTTCGGCCCGCTCACCGACATCGACGTCGCCGACTGGGACCGCACCTTCGGCGTGATCAGCCGTGGGATGTTCCTCGGGACGAAGCACGCCGCCCGGGCGATGATCGCCCAGGGTGGCGGCGGGTCGATCATCAACAACTCCTCGGTCGCCGGAGTCGGCGGCGGCGGCGGCCCGACCGCGTACTCCGCGGCGAAGGCCGCGGTCATCAACTTCACCTGCAACGCGGCCGTGGAACTGGCGGCCCACCGCATCCGGGTCAACGCGATCTGCCCCGGCCTCGTCGACACGCCGCTGGTGATGGGACGTGACGAGGCGGCGATCCGGGCCCGGATGGCGACCTTCCAGCCCTGGCCCGACCTGGGCCGGCCCGAGGACATCGCCGGCATCGTGCTCTTCCTCGCCGGTCCGGACAGCGTCTTCCTGACCGGGGAGGCGATCCGGGTCGACGGCGGGATGGTCGCCTGGGGCCCGCGGATGACCGACACGTCCGACCCCCGGGGCGTGACCCGCCGGTTCACGGGCTTCACCGAGGGCTCGACCGGCCGTCCACTGACCAAGCGCCCCCTGGACGGCGCCGGCACCTGAGGCCGGGCGGCGTGCTCCCGCCCGGGGGTGCGCTCCTGCCGCAGCGCGGGCTTCCGCCGCGGGGTGGGCTTCGGTCAGAGACCGAAGGCCCCGCCCTCGACGAGGATCGTCAGGCCGATGGCAACCAGGGCCAGCGGCAGCAGCACGTGCCCCCAGCGGCTCAGCGCGCGGGCGACCGGCGGCCTCGTGGCAAGGAACCAGCCGGCCGCGCACCGACGGCCACCAGCACGAGGAAGACCACCGCGTGGACGGCCGTCCCGCCCGCGCCGACCGCGGTGAAGACCGGGACGTACACGCCGAGGTTGTCGCCGCCGTTCGCGAAGGTGACCGCGGCGACCTCGAGCGCGGCCGGTCCCCTGCGCGAAGCGTCCCTGTCCTGCTCCTCACTCCCGGCTTCGTCGTCGGGGTCGGGGCCGGGCCCGGCGGGATCTCCGGTAGTCGCGGCCGCGCGGTCGCCGCGTTCCGCCAGGGACCGCCGGGCCGCGCGTAGGCCCAGGGCGAGCGGGAGCAGGCCGAGGTAGGCGATCGCGGACTCGGGCAGGAGCGCCGCTCCGGACGCGGCGGCGACGGCGACGGCGACGATTCCGACGAACCCGACGTACTGGCCGGCGACGATCCGCGGCACGGCGCGCCGGTCACCGGCGCCGCGGGCGAAGAACAGCGCCAGCACCAGGACGTCGTCGATGTTGGTGACGGCGAACAGGCCGATCGCCTGCCCGACGGCGCCCGGGTTCACACGGTCGCGACGGGCGCGGCAAACGGCACCGGCCGACCGTACCGGGCGTGTTCCCGGCCGCTGACCGGCGGTTCGCCACGGCTGTGACGCGGTTCGCGACGGCCGCGAGAAGCGAGTGGTCCGACCGGGTGGGCCGCAGGTCGCGGGCGGCTCGGGGCCTTTACACCCCGATCGGCCGGGATGGCTACTCTACGATGCGGTTGTGACGCGCCGCGCGTCCAAAGTCGCGGCTCCATCCTGGGACTATTGCTCAGTGACTACTGTGCGCCCACCACGGAGTAGCGGAGCGGGGTGGGGGTTCCGGGTTCTGGTCACGTAACGTGTTCGAACCTGTACCACTCAACATCGAGAATAGATGGCCTGACGCTGACGTTGCGCCCTCGCCGAGGAGACGATCGTGCACGCCGAGCACCACGAGCCAAGAAAACAGCCGTCGTCGGTGACGCCTGCCCCGACCGCGCTGCCTTACCCGTCCGAGCCCGACACGGACCGCGCGAAGATCCCAGACCACGCGGACAGTCCGGGCCACGCCGAGAACCCGGACCACCCGGAGAAGCCGGACCGCCTTCCGGGCCGCCGCCCGTGGCGCCGCGCCCGGCGCGCGCCAGCCAGCCCCGCCGCCGACCGCCCCGCCGCTGACAGCTCCGACGACCCCGCCTCCGACGACCCCGCCCGGCACGACCCCGACGGCACCGGCCGTCCCGGGTCCGGCGGCTCGGCCGGCCGCACCCTCCGGGGAGCCTGGCGCCACGACCTGGAGGCGTCCGTCGTCGTCTTCCTGGTGGCGCTTCCGCTCTCGCTGGGCATCGCGGTCGCCTCGGGCGCCCCGGTGGTCGCCGGCATCATCGCGGCGGTCGTCGGTGGAGTCGTCGCCGGCGCCGTCGGCGGAGTCCCGCTGCAGGTCTCCGGTCCCGCGGCCGGCCTCACCGCGGTGGTGGCCGAGATCGTCGCCACGCACGGCTGGCGGACCGCCTGTTTCGTCACCGCCGCCGCGGGCGTGGTGCAGATCCTTTTCGGCCTGAGCCGGGTCGCCCGCGCGGCCCTGGCCATCTCACCCGCGGTGGTGCACGGCATGCTCGCCGGCATCGGCCTGACCATCGTCATCGGGCAGATCCACGTCGTGCTCGGCGGTACCGCCGGCTCGGCCGCCTGGGACAACCTGATCGTCCTGCCCGGCGAGATCGTGTCGCCGGCCGTCCCGGCGGCAGCGCTGCTCGGCATCGCGACCATCGCGCTGACCGTGGTGTGGACGCGGCTGCCCCGGCCGTTGTCGTCCATACCGGCACCGCTGGCCGCGGTGTCGATGGTGACCGCGGCGTCGCTCCCGTTCGACGTCCCGCGGGTCGCCCTGCCCGACGACCTGCTGGGCGCGATCGCCCTGCCCGAGCTGCCCGCCGGCGGTGACTGGGGCGCGATCACGCTGGCCGTGCTGACAGTCGCCCTGGTCGCGAGCATCGAGTCGCTGCTGTCGGCGGTCGCCGTCGAGGCGATGCACTCCGGCCCGCGTGGCGACCTCGACCGCGAGCTGCTCGGCCAGGGTGCCGCGAACACGGTCTCCGGCCTGCTCGGCGGGCTGCCGGTCACCGGCGTCATCGTCCGCAGCTCGACGAACGTCCGCGCCGGTGCCCGCACCCGCGCCTCGGCGATCCTGCACGGCCTGTGGATGGCCGGCTTCGCGCTGCTGCTGGCGCCGCTGGTCGGGCGCATCCCGCTCGCCGTGCTCGCCGGCCTGCTGGTCGTGATCGGTATCCGCCTCGTCGACCTCGCGCACATCCGCGCGATCGCCCGCCACGGCGAGCTCGCGATCTACCTGACGACGGTCGTCGGCGTGGTGCTGTTCAACCTGCTTGAGGGCGTCCTGATCGGGATCGCCACCGCACTGCTGCTCGCCCTGCGCCGGACGCTGGTGGCGCCGGTCCACGTGCACCCGCCCACCGGCCCCGGCTCGCCGTGGCGGGTCGTCGTCGAGGGCGCGCTGACCTTCCTCTCCCTGCCCAGGCTGTCCCGCCGGCTCGCCGAGGTGCCCGCCGGGGCGTCCGTCCGGCTCGACCTGGCGGTCGACTACCTCGACCACGGCGCGCACAAGATGCTGGACGACTGGATCGCCGAGCGGCATCGCGCCGGTGCCACGGTGACCGTCGACGAGGTGGGGGCCGCACCGCTGGCCATCCCCACCGTCGCGGCCCGGCCCCGCGAGGGACGACTCTCCAAGAGCCTCTTCGGGGGGCGTTCCACCGGCCGGCACGCCCGGTCGGCGCGGCCGCCGCGCTGGCTCGCCCCCTGGTCGGACTGGCAGCACGGCCAGCTCCACGACCGCCAGCACCTGCTCAACGGCGTGGACGAGTTCCACCGCCGGACGGCCCCGATGATCGAGCCGTTCCTCACCGAGCTGACCGCGGGGCAGCGGCCGTCGACCCTGTTCATCACCTGCAGCGACTCGCGGCTCGTGCCGAACGTGATCACGAGCAGCGGCCCGGGGGACCTGTTCACCGTGCGCACGCCGGGCGCGTTCGTCCCCGGTCCGCAGGCGGTCGGTGACTCGACCCTGGCCGCGATCGAGTACGCCGTCGAGGTGCTCCGCGTCCGGACCATCGCCGTCTGCGGACATTCCGGATGCGGTGCGGTCGCCGCCCTGCTCGACCGGGGCACACCCGGCCACAGCGGCTCCAGTGTGGGCCCGCTGCGCAACCTGGAGGCCTGGCTGCGCCACGGCGAACCGGCCCTGGCCCGCGCGGCCCGCGACGCCGGTGGCCTTCCACCGGAGCCCGACGAGTTGAGCCGGGTCAGCGTCGCGCAGCAGCTCGTCGCGTTGCGCGGGCTGTCCGTGGTGCGCCGCGCCGAGGCCGAAGGCCGGCTGCAGCTGGTCGGCATGTGGTTCGACATCGCCACGGCGCGCGCGATCGTCCTGAACGAGTCGACCGACCGGTTCGAGATCCCGACCGTCAGCGTCGTCCCAGTGTTGGAGAGCGGACAGCGCCTGGCCGACGCCACCCGGGGCTGACCCGTCGGTCGGCCCCACCCCGAGTACGGCGCAGGTGGCGGCGGGCGGCACCCGACCCGCCGCCACCCCGCCTGCCGTCTCGCCCAGCTCCGGCCTCGACTTGCCGGGTCGGGTTCCCGCCAAGGACAGAAGCTGTCCGCGAGGGTTCCTACCGTCGGCTCCACAGTCATCCGGCGAGCAGTCACCGGCGAGCAGAGGTGGGAACCATGAACAGCACCGTGGACGTCGAGAGCGGCCCCGAGGCCGGCACCGTCACCGAGGCCGGCACCGTCACCGACCCGAACACAGTCAGCGAGGCGGACAGCGCCGTCGAGGGCGGGACCGTCAGCGAGAAGGAGGACCTGCTCGCGACGCTGGCGAAGCACCGGCACTTCCTGCGCTACACCGTCCGTGACCTGACCGACGAACAGGCTGCCCGGCGCACCACCGTCAGCGCGCTGTGCCTCGGCGGGCTGATCAAGCATGTCACCGCGACCGAGCGGTCCTGGGTCGACTTCATTCTCGGCGGAGACCAGCAGGCGGACGCCGAGAGCTGGATGAAGCAGCACCAGATGCTGATGGGCGACACCCTGACCGGCCTGCTCGCCGACTACGAGGCCACGGCCGAGCGGACCACGGAGGTTGTCGGGTCGCTGCCCGATCTCGGTGTGACCCGGCCGCTGCCCGAGGCCCCGTGGTTCGAGCCCGGGGCGCGCTGGTCGATGCGGCGCGTCCTGCTCCACATCATCGCCGAGACGTCGCAGCACGCCGGCCACGCGGACATCATCCGCGAGAGCCTCGACGGCAGCCGCACCATGGGCTGAGCGGAGCCGAGCGGGCCGCCGCCCCCGGGCGGCGCCCGGTCACTCGGCGAGTTCCGGTAAGGGTGCCGACGCCGAGCGTCCCGGCGCCGGGGTTCGTTTCGGGAGTCGTCACGGTCGCACTGGAGTACTTCCATCTGACGTTGACGTCAGA
Source organism: Frankia sp. Hr75.2 (assembly GCF_949319125.1). Taxonomy (NCBI): domain Bacteria; kingdom Bacillati; phylum Actinomycetota; class Actinomycetes; order Frankiales; family Frankiaceae; genus Frankia; species Frankia sp. Hr75.2. The sequence goes on from NZ_CASGGV010000288.1 coordinate 40,165, forward strand.
TATGTGGGGCCTCGCGACGGCCGGGTGGCGGGTGGCGAGGCGTCGCGCGGGCGACACGGGTGGAGGTCCCGTCGTCCTCAATTTGGCGGTAACGTCACTACCGTGAAAACGGGGTCAGTGACGCGCACCTACCAGCAGCGACGGCGGGCCGAGTCGGCGGACGCGAACACCGAGCGCATCCTCGCCGCGGGCGCCGAGCTGTTCGGGGAGCGGCCGTTCGACCAGATCACCCTCGCCGCGGTCGCCGAGCGGGCCGAGGTCGGCGTCCAGACCGTCATCCGGCGGGTCGGTACGAAGGACGGGCTCGTCCGCGCCGTCAACGCCTGGCTGGTCCCGCAGATCGAGGGGGCCCGGGGCGAGCCGGACGTCTCCGACCCGGCGGTGGTCGCCGAGCGCCTGGCCCGCCAGTACGAGCGGTGGGGGCAGGTGACCGACCGCGCCATCCGCCAGCAGGACGTCTCCCCGGCACTGGCGGAGGCCGCGGCCGCCGGCCGGCAGGCCCACCGGGCCTGGACGGCCGCCGCGTTCGCTGCCGAGCTCGACCGCCGCCCCCCGGCCGCCCGGCACGACCTGCTCGGCCGGCTCACGGCCGTGTGCGGCGTCGAGCTCTGGCTCGTGCTCCGCAACGACGAGGGGCTCTCCGTCGAGGCCACCCGCGCGGCGGTCGCCGACCTCATCGCGGCCTGCCTGGGCGGCCCGGGCTCCAGCCTGGCCGGTCCGGACTCGTCCACCACTCCCTAGCCCGCCGGTCCCCAGCTCGCCCCGGCCTCTCGCCGCCGCGATCCGCATCCACCCCATCCCCCCGCGTCGTCTCCCGAGATGCCACGTCCCGCGCGAGATCCCACGTCCCGCGTTCTCCGCCGGTGGCTCCAGCTCCAGGCGGCGGTCCGCCCTGCCCAAGGAGTGCCCACATGGCCCGCTACCTCGTCTACTGCACGACTGCTCCCGGTCACCTGTTTCCGCTGGTCCCAGGCCTGCGCGCCCTGCGCGACCGGGGGCACGAGATCCACCTGCGCATCGGCGCGCGGCTGGTGGACGGCCCGTGGGCCGACGGCCTGAACGTCGCGCCGACCGACCCGCGCATCGACGAGATCGAGGTGAAGGCGGACGCGAGCGGCACCGGCCCGGCCCAGCTCCGACGGGCGCTGGCCGGGCTGATGTCACGCGGCCCCCTGGAGCGGGCCGACCTCGAACGGGCCGTCGCCCAGGTGGACCCGGACGTGATCCTCGTCGACACCAACGCCTACGGCGCCGCGATCGCCGCGCGGGCGTCCGGGCGGCCGTGGGGGATCGTGCTGCCGTCCCTTGTCGCCCTGCCGGGCAAGGGAATCCCCCCGTACGGCCTGGGCCTCGTGCCGGGACGGGGGCCGCTCGGCCGGCTGCGCGACCGGGTGGTGTGGCCGCTGGTCATCCGCCAGTTCGGCGCGGCGATGCTGCCCCCGCTCAACGCCATGCGGGCGGACGCCGCTCTGCCGCCGCCGACCAGCCCGATCGACTACTTCCTGGAGGCCGACCGGCTTCTGGTGCTGACCGGCGACCCGCTGGAGTACCCGCGCTCGGACGCGCCGGAGCATGTCCGCTTCGTCGGCGCCCAGATCTACGACCCGCCCGGCGAGGCACCGGCCTGGCTCGCCGAGGACGGCGACCCCTGGGTGCTCGTCACCACCTCGACCGACTACCAGGGCGACGAACGCCTCGCCGTGGCCGCCGTCATCTGCCACAGCGGGATGGGCATCGTGCACAAGGCCATCGCCGCCGGTGTGCCCGTCGTCGCCGTGCCGTTCGGGCGGGATCAGCCCGAGGTCGCGCGCCGGGTCGTGGAGGCCGGCGCAGGCGTCATGCTGCCGGCCAGGCGGCTGACCGCGCAGCGGCTGCGGGACGCGCTGCGCACCGCGATGAGCAGGCGCGCCGGGGCGCTGAACGCCGCACGCCGGATCAGGGCGAGCGGCGGCGGCGAGAGTTTCGCCACCGAGGCCGAGGGCCTCGCGGCCGCGCCGCGGCCCGCCGCCGCACGGCCCGCCGCCTGACGGGGAGGGTGGTCCGCGCCGAGACCGTCCGGCCTGGCCGCGGACCCGCCGGGCGCTGCCGGGCCATCGAGTCGGACGGAGAGTCGGGCGGAGAGTCGGGCGGAGATCAGGGCGCTCGGCGCTGACTACCATTGTCGCCATGACCCGACTCGGAGCCTCCGTCGACCATGTCACCGCGCTGCTCGGCGGGGCCGACCTGGCGTCCGACGCCTCCGTGCGTGAGCTGCTGGAGCAGACCACCGAACGCCGCGGCCTCGACCTCTCCGACCTCGCCCCCGCCGAGCAGGCGGCCCTGATCGCCGAGCGCTCGCAGGACCTGCAGCCCTCACCGGAGGCGCTGGCGGCCCGCATCGGCGACGCGGCGGCCCGGTCACGTCCCTTCGTGGCGAAGTTCGGCATCGACCCGACCGGCGCCGAGGTCCACCTCGGCCACGCGGTGCCGATGCTGCTCCTGAGCCGGTTCGCGCGGATGGGGCACCGCGTCGTGTTCATCGTCGGTGACATCACCGCCAAGATCGGCGACCCGTCCGGCCGGTCGGACGAGCGCCCGGCGCTCACCGACGAGGACATCGCCCGCAACCTGACCACCTACCGGGCCCAGGTCACCCCGTTCTTCGACTTCGAACGGGCCGAGTTCCGCCGCAACGGCGACTGGCTGCGCGAGGTGAGGCTGCCGCGGCTGCTGGAGATCGTCTCGCGCATCCCGGTGTCGATGTCGCTGCAGCGGGAGGACTTCCGGCGTCGCCTCGACGCCGGCCACGGGCTCTCCCTGGCCGAGCTGCTGTACTCGGTGGTGATGGCGCTGGACTCGGTCGAGGTCGACAGCGACCTGGAGATCGGTGGCATCGACCAGTTCCTGAACATGCAGATGTGCCGCAAGGTCATGGAGATCTGCGGCCAGACCCCGGAGATCGTCGTGGCCACCTCGCTGATCGAGGGGACCGACGGCACCGGCGCCAAGATGAGCAAGAGCCGCGGCAACTACGTCCCGCTGACGGCCGCGCCCGGTGAGATCTTCGGGAAGATCATGTCCGTGCCGGACCGGCTCGTCGAGCCGTACTTCCGCGCGCTCAGCGAGTGGCGCGACTCCGAGCTCGCCGTCCTGGCCGCCCGGCGCGAGGCCGGCACGGCGCACCCGATGGACCTCAAGAAGATCCTCGCCGGCGAGGTGACGGCGGCGATCCACGGGGTGGACGCCGCGATGACGGCCCGGGTCGAGTTCGTCGCGCGGTTCTCCCGCCGCACCTTCGCCGAGGTCGAAGACCTGCCGGTGCTCTCCGATCTCGGCGCGACCGTCGCCGACGCGGTGCGGGGGCTCGGGTTCGCGAAGAGCAACGGCGACGTCCGCCGGGTCGCGGAGCAGAACGGGCTGCGGCTGGTGGTCGAGTCCGAGGAGGGCCAGACCCAGGTGCCGCTCAGGCCGGACGACGTCCGGGAGCCGCTGTCCGCCGTCCTCAAGGACAGGCTCGACGGCCGGTCCGGTGCCGTGTATCTCAAGGTCGGCCGCAAGCTGGCGCGGATCGAGCCTGCCGGCTGACGGCAGCCGCGCCGCGCGGGCACCGGTCGCACGGCGTCGGTGTCAGAGGTCCTGAGCCTCCGTGCGGGCGGTCTCCGCCGGCGGTGAGCCGGGGTGCGTCGCCGGGGTCTCGGGCGGTGCCGGTTCCGGTGGCGGAGTGGTCCGCGGGGGCGTCTCCGGCGGGGGTGCGGTGGTCCTGGGCAGGTCCTCCGGCGTCGCTGGTGGGGGCGGGTCGGTGGCCATGGGTGATTCCGGCGTCGGGTGCGGCTGCGCTGGTGGGGGGTTCGTCGCGCCCGAGCCCTGCGACGGGAACGGCCAGGACGGACCCGGACCCGGACCCGGCGCCTGCGGCACGGCCGGTGGGCGCTGTGTCCCGGGTGTGGCCGGTTGGCCGCCGCTCCCGCCGGACCGCGGGGCGGCCGGCGCCTGAACCGGGCCGCCGGCCGGTCCCCGGCCCGTTCCCGGATCCTGGCCCGTGCCCGGCAGGCCCTGCTCCAGGCCGCCCGCGGCGTCGCCGACGGTGCCTCCGGTCGCTTCGCCGGGCGTCCCCGCGGACGTGCCGCCCGCCGCGCCGTCCGCCAGGCCGTCCGACGTGCCACTCGGCGTGCCGGCGGATGTCCCGGCGCCGCGGCCGTCGGTGGTGCGCCGGCTGCCCGCCGACTGCCGCTCGGCCGACCGCCGTTCCGCCACGCTCCCGGCGGTCGGCGTGGGCGGCGGGCTCGACGGCGCCCGCGGGGCCTGCGCGCCGTCGCCCCAGCTCGGGAGCAGCTCCCACGGAGTGAGGACGCTGCGCGCCGGCGTCATCGCGACGACCGTGGCGGTGGTCAGCACGGACGCCGCGACCACCAGCCCCCGCACCGGGCGGCGGGCCGGCTCCGTGGGACGGTCCACCACGGCCGGATGCCGCAGCCGCTGGCTGATCTCGGCGATCACCGGCACGGGCAGCCAGCCGGGCGGGCGGGGGCTGGCCCCGAGCTGGGCGTGGCAGCGGCCCAGGATCTCGGCCGGCGTCGGCCGCCGCCGCGGCGCCTTGGCCAGGCACGACTCGATCAGCGCGCGCAGGTCGCCGTCCACGCCGGTCAGCTCCGGCTCCCCCCGGACCACGCGGTAGATCACATCGGCGGTGTTGCCCTCGCCGAAGGCGTTGCGCCCGGTCGCGGCGAAGGCGAGCACCGACCCGAGGGCGAACACGTCGGAGGCCGCGTCCACCCGTTCGCCGCGGGCCTGCTCGGGCGACATGTACGGCGGCGATCCGATGACCTTCCCGGTGGTGGTGCTGCCCGCGTGGTCGGCTGCCCGCGCGATCCCGAAGTCGATCACGCGGGGCCCGTCGATCGCCAGCAGCACGTTCGCCGGCTTCAGGTCACGGTGCACGACCCCCGCGCCGTGGATGGCGACGAGCGCCTCCGTCACCCCGGCGGCCAGCCGGAGCAGGCTGGACGGCGGCAGCGGGCCGTTGCGCAGCACGCTGTCGCGCAGCGTCGGGCCGTGGATGTAGGCGGTGGCGAGCCACGGGCGGTCCGCGGCGACGTCCGCGGCGATCAGCGGCGCGGTGAACAGGCTGTTCACCCGGCCCATCGCGGCGACCTCCCGCTCGAAACGACGCCGGAACTCGCTGTCGGACGCCATGTCGGCGCGGATGACCTTCACCGCGACCGGCCGCTGCCCCGGGGAGTGGCCCAGATACACCGCGCCCATGCCGCCGGAGCCCAGCCGGCCGCGCAGCCGGAACGGCCCGATCTCCCGAGGGTCGTCGGCGCTGAGCGGGGCGAGGAAGTCGTCGGCCGGCCCGCCGCTGGAACGCTGGGAGGGGATCCTGCCGGGGGACGCGTGGGGTGGGCGTGATCCGGGCGGCGCGCCGCTGGTGCGCGGCGGCCACGGCCCGACCGGCGGCGGCTGCGACGGGACGTCCGCCCCGGGCGGGGCTATCCGGGTCTCGCGCTCCGCCTCCAGGATCGCCGTGAGCTCGTGCCACCGCGCCACCCAGGAGCCGACGTCCCCACCGCAGGCGGACACGAAGGCACACAGGACGTCCAGCGCCGGCAGCGACCCGCCGCTGGCGGCGCCGGCCAGGATCTCCGCCGGCATTCCGCTGCGTCGCGCCAGGGTCCGGTACGAGGGATTTCCCGCCCCGCGCCGCACCGCGCGAAGATCGCGCCCGAACGCGCCGACCGGGCCGGTTGACGGGGTCGTCGTACTCTTCCGTGCTCGCACAGTGCGTCGGTCCTCCTCCGGGGCGCGGGCGCGGGTGACCGGACGGCCGGTGGCGCTGGCGGGATCCTGCCAGTGTGCATACTCCACGTCGCCAACTGGACACGTAGCGAAGCTGGCGAGTTTCCGACAGGGGTGCGGCGCGCATCACGACCCGCTCGGCGCGCGCGGACCCGCTCGGCGCGGGGCGGATCCGCCCGGCGGGACGCGCGGACACGCACGGCGGGATCGAGGTGAGCGCGAGGCCCGTGCCCGGGGAGGATGACCGGCGTGCCCGCTGACCCCGACGCCCACGCCCACGCGGTGCCGGCGGGACGGGCCGGCCGGCGGGAGTGGACCGGGCTGGCCGTCCTCGCGCTGCCCACGCTGCTGCTGTCGCTGGACCTGAGCGTTCTCTACCTCGCGCTGCCCGGCCTCACCGAGGACCTGCGGCCCAGCGCCACGCAGCTGCTGTGGATCACCGACAGCTACGGCTTCCTGATCGCCGGCTTCCTGGTGACCATGGGAACCCTCGGCGACCGCGTGGGCCGGCGCCGCCTCCTGCTCGCCGGCGCGGTCGCGTTCGCGCTGACGTCCGTGCTGGCGGCCTGGGCGACGAGCCCGACGATGCTGATCGCCGCGCGGGCCCTGCTCGGGATCGCCGGTGCCACGCTCATGCCGTCCACCCTCGCGCTGATCAGCAACATGTTCACCGACGAACGGCAGCGGTCCACCGCGGTCGCCGTCTGGATGAGCTGCTTCCTCGCCGGGATGGCGGCCGGCCCGGTGCTCGGCGGCCTGCTGCTGGAGTACTTCTGGTGGGGTTCGGTGTTCCTGCTCGGCGTACCGGTCATGGCGCTGCTGGTCGTGACGGCGCCCGTGCTGCTGCCCGAGTACCGGCACCCGGGGGAGGGCCGCCTCGACCTGGTCAGCGCGACGATGTCGCTGCTCGCCGTCCTCGCGGTCGTCAACGGGCTCAAGGAGACGGCGGCGGGCGGTCCGGGCCCGGGTGCCGGCGGGTCGGTCGCGGTCGGGCTGCTGGTCGGCTGGCTGTTCATCCGCCGCCAGCGCGGCCGGGCCGACCCGTTCGTGGACGTCGGCCTGTTCGCGAACCGGTCGTTCACGGCCGCGCTCGGGCTCATCCTGTTCGGCGCGTTCGTCATGGGCGGGATCAACCTGTTCGTGACGCAGTACCTGCAGCTGGTCGCGGGACTCACCCCGCTGCGGGCCGGCCTGTGGCTGGCGCCGGCGACGCTGGCCGTCATCGGCACGAGCCTGGCCGCCCCGGTGGCGGCGCGGTGGATCGGCGCGGGGCGGGTGGTCGCCGCCGGGCTGGGGGTGAGCGCCGTCGGCCTCGCGATCCTCACCCGGGCCGGCGATGGCGGGCTGATCCTGCTGGGGTTCGGGTTCGTCCTGGTCTTCCTGGGTGTCGGACCGCTGGGCGTGCTCGGCACCGATCTGGTGGTCGGATCAGCGCCGCCCGCGCGGGCCGGGTCGGCGGCATCGCTGTCGGAGACGGGCAGCGAGCTGGGCGTGGCCCTCGGGGTGGCGCTGCTCGGCAGCCTGGGCACGGCAGTTTATCGGCACCGCCTCACCGCGGCGATCGACGTCGGGAGCCCGGCCGGGGGCGCGGGCCAGCCGGCGCCGGCTGGCCAGACTGGTCCGTCGGCCGTGGTGGCCGATGCCGCCCGTGACGGCCTCGCCGGCGCAGCGCGGGTGGCGGGCTCACTCCCGGATGGCGGGACCGCCGTGCTGGAACCGGCCCGCGACGCGTTCACCGCCGGCCTGCACGCCGTCGCCGCGGCGGGATGCGCGCTCGCGGTCCTGTTCGCGGTGCTTTCGGTCGTGCTGTTCCGAGACGGCGCCGGTGGCGGTGGCGGTGCCCGGTAGCGGTGCCCGGTAGCGGTGCCGATCGTGCCTTTTCCGGGCCGTCGGAGAAGCTGAACCCTTTTTGCGCCGTAACCTAATCGGAGGCCGGCCCCGGGCGGTTTCCGGTGACAACGCCGCCGCCGCGGTCGGCATGGTCGTGCGCGGCCGCCGTGACCGGATCGGCATTTCCCGGCGGCGCTGCGGAAACCGTGGAGGGTTCTGTTCCCGTCACCGCCGCACCGGCCATGGCAGGAGAGATGAATGACCTGGTGGTGGGCGGTGTGGGTGTCCCGTTCGCGACGCTCGCCGGGGTGCGCGCGGCCGGGTGCCGGCTGGCCCGCACGCCCCGACGCGTGCGCCCCCAGGGCTTGAGCGTCGAAAGGAACGTGGCGGTGATGAACATCGCGTTCATCAGGCAGGCACCCGTGATGATCGCGGCCGTGGGCGCGGTGTAGTCGACGTTTCCGTCCGCTGTGGCATGGCCCGCGCGCACGATCATGGTGCGCATGAAGGCGGCCGCGAAGAGGACGGCGACCACCGTGATCGCCAGTTTGGTCACGACCCACCAGTGGTGCAGCAGACCCCAGCGGGTGCGCAGCGAGATCGCGATCCCCGTCGCGAGGGTCAGCAGCGCCAGCGGAATGTTGAGAGCCCGGTCGAACACGTGCATGAGCTCATAGGCCGGATGCCGGATGTCGCTGTCGAGGGACGCGGTGATGGCGAGCGCGAGCTGGCCCAGTGCGACGCCGTTCCACCCGACGCTCACCAGGACGTGCGCGGTTAACAGAATCTGACGGGCGACCCGCCGCTGCCTGCGGGGTCTCGCCGGGGGCCTGGCGGTTGCGATCGCGGTGGCAGTCATGCCGGCGACTCCGGATGTCGGATGGATCAAGCCAGAAAGTGCTATCGCGGAGCGGTGGCGCCGTCGTATGTCACCCGGCTACCCCGAACGAACGGAAATCACAATACATGGCACGAGAGGGCTAGATACCAACCTTTCGAGGTCAGGTCCGGATCGTGCCAGCGGGGCCGGCATTCCGAATTGGGAATGGCTCGCGGAGACGAATCCGCTGGTCGGAGGCTCGGCAGCGGTTCGGGGCGGCCGTCGGCGCGTGGCGGGCCGCCTCGGATGTCCCGGCCGGCGGCCCCAGCTTCGCTACGCACTGTCACTTGGGGCTTGGGTGCGTTGAACCATGTACGGTCTGACAGAGTGGGTGAATGCGGTCGGGGTGCTTTCGGTACACCAGCCTGGGCCCGCCATTCGTGACGCTGCGTGAGAATTGTGGCGCGGCTCTCCCGTTCGCGCCGGCCGCCTGGTGGCCAGAGCACGGTCGCCGCGGCGGGGCACCGGCGGTGGGAGCGGCGGTCGCGCAGAGACCGCTGTGATCGTCCCTGGAGCCGCCGTCGGCCTGCCCATCCGGCGGGTGCGGCCGCCCCCGCGGCGGCCCGGGACGGCCGTCGGCGCGCGGCGCGCCCACCGGCGCGGGACCCGTGCTCAGGCACACGCCCGGCTCGTGCGGTGCCGCCGGCTCGTGCCGTGTTGCCGGGCGGCGCGAGGCGACAGTCGGGCGGGCGGTCGCGGTCGCGGTCGGGTGGCGAGCGACACGCGGCAGGGCAGCAGGCAGCAGGCGCGACGTGACAACTCGACACGAGCAGGGGGTGCGGACCGGATGGCCAGACCGACGGGACTCTCAGGGAGCGGGCGCGAGCGGAGTGCCGCGTGTTCGCCGCCGTAGTCGCCCACCTTGTTCTCGCCGCGGCCCTGCCCGCGCTGACCGGCCGGCTGGGCCGCACGGCCTTCCTGCTCGCGGCCGCCGCGCCGGCAGCCACGTTCGGCTGGCTGGTGGTCCGGATACCGGCCGTACTCGACGCGGCCACGGCCGCGCCGTCCGCGCTGGCCACACCAGCCGCGGCTGGTGTGGCTGCCGCGACGGCCACGACGGCCGCCGTCGGAGGGCACGGCGCCCCCGCCGGTGACCTGCTGGTCGAGACCCTCACCTGGGCGCCGACCGTCGAGCTGGAGATCGTGTTCCGGCTCGCCCCGCTGGCACTGCTGATGGCGCTGCTCGTCACCGGCGTCGGCGCGGCGGTGCTGGTCTACTCGTTCGCCTACCGCGCGCCGCACGCGGCCGACGGCGGCGTGCCCGTGCCGGGCTCGGCCGGGCCGGGCCGGGCGAGCGCCGCGCTGCTCGCGTTCGCGGGCGCGATGCTGGGGCTGGTCCTGGCCGACGACCTGTTCACGCTCTACCTCTTCTGGGAGCTCACCACCGTCTTCTCCTTCCTGCTGATCGGGCAGGACGGCGTGAGCGCCCCCGGCCGGCGGTCCGCCGTCCAGGCATTGCTGATCACCAGCGTCGGGGGCCTGGCGATGCTGTTCGGCTTCGTCCTGTTGGGGCAGGCGGCGGGCACCTACCGGATCTCGCGGATCGTGGCGGCGCCGCCGTCCGGCGCGGTGGTCACCGCGGCGCTGGTGCTCGTCCTGCTGGGCGCGCTGACAAAGTCGGCCCAGATCCCGTTCCACTCCTGGCTGCCGGCCGCGATGGTCGCGCCCACCCCGGTCAGCGCGTACCTGCACGCCGCGGCGATGGTGAAGGCCGGGGTGTTCCTCGTGGCGACGCTGACCCCGGCCTTCGCCGGCGTGGTGGGCTGGCAGGTACCGGCGGTGGCCCTCGGCGCGGCGACGATGCTGCTCGGCGGCCTGCGCGCGCTGGTGCAGACCGACCTCAAACGGCTGCTCGCCTTCGGTACCGTCAGCCAGCTCGGGTTCCTCACCGCGCTGGTCGGGTTCGGGTCGCGCACCGCGGCGCTGGCCGGTGCCACGCTGATCCTCGCGCACGGGCTGTTCAAGGCCGCGCTGTTCATGGTCGTCGGCATCGTCGACCACCAGGCCGGGACCCGTGACCTGCGGGACCTGTCCGGCCTGTGGCGGAGCGTCCCGGTGGTGTGCGGGGGAGCCGTCCTCGCCGCCGCCTCGATGGTCGGGCTGCCGCCCTTCCTGGGCTACCTCGGCAAGGAGGCCGCCTTCGAGGCGCTCGTCCACGGCGGGGCCGGCGAGCTGGCGCTGCTCGCCGTGTTCGTGGCGGGCTCCTGCCTGACCACCGGGTACGCGCTGCGCTTCCTGTGGGGTGCGTTCGGCGCGCGGCCGGGCGCGCCGCCGAGCGCGGTCGCCCGTCCGGCGGCGGTGTTCGTGGCGCCGGTGGTGGTGCTGGCGCTCGCCGGGCTCGGCCTGGGGATCGCGCACCGGGGCGTCGACCGCCTCGTCGCCGCCTACGCCGACGCCTTCCCCGCCGGGGCCGCCCGCTACCACCTCGCGCTCTGGCACGGGCCGGGCTGGCCGATCGCGCTGTCCGCCGTCGCGGTCGCCGGGGGCGTACTGGTCTTCGCCGTGGCGGCGCGGGCGACAGCGCCGATGACACCGGCGACGGCGATGCCAGGGCGGCCGCGGTGGCTGCCGCCGCCCCTGCCGGATCTCCTGGACGCGCAGCGCGGCTACGAGCGCGCCGTGCGGGCGCTGGACTGGTCGGCGGTCGCGGTCACCGGCCGGCTGCAGACCGGCTCGCTGCCGGTGTACCTCGGCGTCATCCTGCTCACGGTGCTCGCGGTGCCGGGCACCGCGCTGGTCACCGGGGCCTCCTGGCCCGACGACCTGCCCTGGTGGGACTACCGCATCCAGCTCCCGCTCGCGGTGGGCATCCTGCTCGCCTCGCTGGCGGTCGTCCGCGCCCGCAGCAGGCTCACCGCGACGCTGCTGCTCGGCGCGGTCGGATACGGGATCGGCGCGCTGTTCGTCGTCGACGGCGCGCCCGACCTCGCGCTGGCCCAGTTCCTCGTCGAGACCCTGTCGCTGATCGTTTTCGTCTTCGTGCTGCGGCGGATGCCGGTCCGGTTCTCGACGGCCGACCGTTCGTCGCCGCTGCGGTTGCCGCGGATCGCCGTCGCCGTCGCCGTCGGGGTTTTCGTGGCCGGGTTCGCGATCGTGACCAGCGGCTCGCGCGCCGGGATGGCGCAGCCGAGCCGGGAGTTCATCGCACGCTCGCCCGGCGAGACCGGGGCGACGAACGTGGTGAACGCCATCCTGGTCGACTTCCGGGCGTTCGACACCCTCGGCGAGATCGCGGTGCTCGCGGTGGCCGCGCTCGGTGTGGCCTCGCTGCTGCTGCTCGTCCGCACCCCGCAGGGGCGCACGATCGACCAGCTGCTCGGCCCGGCGGACCGACGGGCCGAGGAGCCGGTGCGGGCACGGTCGGTCCTGCTGGAGGTCACGACCCGGGCGGTGTTCCCGGTGGTGCTCGTGTTCTCGCTGTACCTGCTCTTCGCCGGCCACACCAGGACGGGGGGCGGCTTCTCCGGCGGGCTCGTCGCCGGCCTGGCGTTCGTCCTGCGTTATGTGGCGGGACGGCGCCGCCGGGTGGGCGCGGCCGTCCCGGTGGTGCCGACCGCGGTGATCGGCACCGGGCTGGTGACCGCGGCGGCCGCGGGGCTCGCGCCCGCGCTGCTCGGCGATCCCGTCCTGGAGAGCTATGTGTTCAAGGGTGATCTGCCGGTCCTGGGTCACGTCGAGCTGGTGACGAGCCTGTTCTTCGACGTCGGGGTCTACCTGCTGATCATCGGCGTGGTGCTCGAGCTGCTGCGCACGCTCGGCACCGCCGTCGACAAGGAGGCCGACGCCGAGATCGAGGCGGGCCGCGAGCGCGTGGACGAGATCGCATGAGCCCGGTGAACCTGACCTCGGCCCTGGTGGTCGGCGGCCTCTACACGGCCGGGACCTACCTCCTCCTGCAACGCTCGCTCATGCGCGTGCTCATCGGGCTCGTCCTGCTCGGGCACGGCACGAACCTGCTCCTGCTGCTCGTCGGCGGGGAGAGCGGCCAGCCGCCCATGGTCGGCTCGGCCCGGCCCGAGGACATGTCGGACCCGCTCCCGCAGGGCATGGCGCTGACCTCGATCGTCATCACCTTCGCGCTGACGACCTTCCTGCTCGCGCTCGCGTACCGGGCGTGGACCCTGCTCGGGGACGACGAGGTGCGCGACGACATCGAGGACGCCCGCATCAGCCGCCTGGAGTCCGGCGGATCAGCACGTCCCGGGCAGGCGGGACCGCCCGGGACAGCGGGACAGCCCGACGGGGACGACGGAGCGGGACAACTCGGCGGGGGACCGGCCGACGGGGCCGAACAGTCCGACCGGGAGGACCGGGAGCCGCCGCGCGAACCGGGTGAGCTCGCCGTGCCCGGCCTGCTCGAGCGGTGCGACGCCTACGGACGGCGCCCGTGAGCGTCCTGGCGGTTCTCCCGGTCGTGGTGCCCCTGCTCGCCGCCGGCGCCGTGCTCGTCCTGCGCGGCCGGGTGCGGGCGCAGCGGATCCTCGCGCTCCTGGTGGTCGCGGGCGTCGTCGCCGACGCGGTGGCGATCGTCGTGATCGCCGACACCGACGGTCCGCTGGTCGCGAACCTGGGCGGATGGCCGGCGCCGATCGGCATCACGCTGGTCGCGGACCGGCTCTCCGGCCTGCTGCTGCTCACCTCGGCCGTCGTCACCTTCGCGGTGCTCGCCTACGCGATCGGCCAGGGCGTCACGGAGGACACCCGGCGCGGCAACAGCTCGATCTTCCAGTCGGTGTACCTGGTCCTGGTCGCCGGTGTGGCGCTCGCGTACCTCACCGGCGACCTGTTCAACCTGTTCGTCGCGTTCGAGGTCATGCTGGTCTCGTCCTACGTGCTGATCACGCTCGACACCACCCCGGGGCGCATCCGTGCCGGCATGACCTACGTGATCGTCAGCATGACGTCGTCCCTGCTGTTCCTCACGATGCTGGCGCTGGTCTACGCGGCGACCGGGACGATGAACCTCGCCGACCTGTCGGGGCGGGTCGGCGAGCTGCCGGAGGGCCTGGCCGGGGCGCTCGGCCTGCTGGCCCTGGTCGTCTTCGGTATCAAGGCGGCGGCCGTCCCGCTGCACTTCTGGCTGCCGGACAGCTACCCGACGGCACCGGCGCCGGTCACGGCCGTCCTCGCCGCCCTGCTGACCAAGGTCGGCGTGTACGCGCTGCTGCGGACGCACACCCTGGTGTTCGCGCACGACGGGGTGTGGGTGCTGCTGCTGGTCGCCGCGGTGGTCACGCTGCTCGTCGGCGCCCTCGGCGCGCTCGCCCAGGACAACCTGAACCGGATGCTGTCGTACCTGCTGGTGAGCCACATCGGCTACATGCTGTTCGGCCTGTCGCTGTTCACCGTGATCGGCCTCACCGGTGTGATCATCTATATGGTGCACCACATCGTGGCGCAGGCCGCGCTGTTCCTGGCCAGCGGACTGATCACCCGGTACGCCGGGACGTCGGTGCCGCGGCGCATGGGCGGGCTGGCGGCCGCCGTGCCGGCGACGGCGGTGCTCTTCGCGCTGCCGGGGCTCAGCCTCGCGGGCATCCCCCCGTTCTCCGGCTTCGTCGCGAAGCTGACCCTGCTCGAGGCCGGGTCCGGGGTCGGCACCTGGCCGGTTTACGCCGCGGTCGCCGCCGGCCTGGTCACCAGCCTGCTGACGCTCTACGCGATGGCCCGGGTGTGGACGCTGGCCTTCTGGGGATCGCGCCGGGCGAGCGTGCCCGACCCGGAGCCCGCGGACGACCTGGTGGTCGGGACGGAGCGGGTGAACCGCCCGATGATCCTGGCGACCGGTGGGATCGTCGCCGTCGGGCTGGCCGCCGCGGTGTTCGCCGGCCCGCTGGCCGCGCTGAGCCAGCGGGCCGCGGACGATCTGCTTGAGCCGTCGGGCTACGTGGAGTCCGTGCTTCCGGGCGCCGTCCCGGTGGGGCTCCCGCGGGCCGTTCCGGCAGGGGCCGGCCGATGAGCCGCCGGAGCGCCGGGCCCGAGCCGGCCGCCCGCGTGTTCCGTCGGCCCGGCCGGTTGCTGTGGCTGTGGGCGGTGTGGATGCTGCTGTGGGGCAGGCCCACCCCGCTGGCCGCGCTCAGCGGGCTGCTCGTGGCGGCCGTGGTGCTCGCCGCCTTCCCGCTCCGCCCGGTCGCCCCGGGGGCACGGTTCCGGCCGCTGCCGGCGCTCGCCCTGCTCGGCCACCTCGTCGCCGACCTCGTCCCGTCCGCGGTGGCGGTGGCCTGGCAGATGGTCCGGTACGGCCCGCGGACGCGCTCGGCGATCGTCGCCGTGCCCCTGGGCGCGACGTCGGAGGTGGTGTCGACGCTGACCGCGAACGCCGTCTCGCTCGCGCCCGGCGCGTTCGTGCTGGAGATCGACCACGAGGCCGGTGAGCTGTACGTCTACGCGCTCGCCGCCGGCGACGAGCAGGCGGCCGACCGTACCCGCGCGACCGTGCTCGGCCTGCAGCGCCGGGTGCTGGCCGCCTTCGGCGCCGCAGCGGACGTCCCCGCGCCCGGCCGTCGCCGTCGCGGCGCGCGCGCCGGCACAGATGACGCCGAGGTACCCGACCGGGAGGCACGGTGATGACCACCGTCTACACGATCACGTTCGTCCTGCTCGCCGTGGCCGGGCTGCTCACCCTGGCCAGGGCGCTGGCCGGGCCCACCAACCTGGACCGCATCGTCGCCCTCGACGTTCTGGTGATCCTCATCGTCGCGGGTGTCACGGTCGAGATCGGGATGCGCAACGAGGGCTGGAACATCGCGCTCGTCGCGGTCGTCGCGCTGCTCGGCTTCCTCGGGTCGCTGACCGCGGCCCGACTGGTCGAGCGGCGTGGGACAACCCGCTGATGGCCCGCCAGGTGATCTCCGCGGTGCTGCTGCTGACCGGCGCGCTGTTCTGCCTGCTCGGCGCCTGGGGCCTGCTGCGGTTCCCGGACGTCCCCTCCCGGCTGCAGGCGGCCACCAAGCCCCAGACGGTCGGCCTGGTGTCGATCCTGCTGGGCAGCGCCGTCCAGCTCGCGCCCCGCCACGCCGCCGGGCTGCTGCTCGTCGCGCTGCTGCAGCTCGTCACGGCGCCCGTGATCGCCCAGCGGGTCGGCCGGGCGGCCTACCGCACCGGCCGGTTCCGCCACGACCTGCTGGTCGTGGACGAGCTGGCCCGGCGCCGGGGCGGAGTCGCCAGCCCGGGCCAGGCCGCCGAACACCGGTGACACCCGCCAAGCCCGCCCGGGCCGGGCGGCCCGGCCCCGCCAGCCGGCGGCTCAGGTCGGCTGCGGCCCGCCCGGTTCGCTCTGTTCGGCGAGGAAGCGCTCCAGCGCCGCGCCGAGCTCCTCGCCGGTCGGCAGCGGTTCGGAGTCGTCGACCACCGGCAGGTGCTCGCCCTCGCGGCCGCGGTGGAACGCGTCGTACTGCTCCTCGATCGCTTTGACCACGTCGGCGGCCTCGCCGCCGCGCGCGATCTGGCTGTCGACCTCGCCCCGCACCTCCAACGCGGCGGAACGCAGCCCGTCCAGCGGCAGGAGCAGCCCCGTGGACTTCGAGACGGAGCTGAGCAGCGCCTCGGTCGCGGCCGGATAGGTGGCCTGCGCGAGGTAGTGCGGGACGTGCGCGGCGAAGCCCATCGCATCCGCCCCGGACCGGCCGATCTCGTACTCGAGCAGGTGCCCGGCGCTGCCGGGTACCGACAGCCGCCGGACCCACGGCTCGTACCCGACGAGCAGTTCCTTGCGTGTCGCGTGCGCGGTGACCCCGCACGGACGGGTGTGCGGCACGGCCATGGGGATCGCGTTCAGCCCGACCGACATGCGGACGCCCAGCTCCGCCATGACCGCCTGGACGGCCTTGGTGAAGCGCTTCCAGTGCAGGTCCGGCTCGGGGCCGCAGAGCAGCAGGAAGGGCGTGCCGGCCTCGTCGTGGAGCAGCTCGATGGCCAGGACGGGATCGTCGTAGCTTTCCCAGTGGTCCTCGTAGAAGACCATGGGCGGGCGCCGGGAGCGGTAGTCCATGAGCTGGTCGACGTCGAAGGTGACGATCCGCTCGTGCTGCAGCGCCGTCGTCAGGTGCTCGCTGGCGAGCCCGACAGCGCCACCCGCGTCGACGACCCCGGTCATCGCCTCGATCAGTACCGGGCGGCCGAGGTCGTCCAGGTCGCTCCTGATCTCGTAGAGCTCTCTGGGGTCAAGCATCGGTCGTGCCCTCCCTCACCGATCTGGTCCGCGGCGGTCCGCGGTGACACCCTGGCACTAGGAAGTCGCCGTGGCGGTCCCGCATTCCGACTCCGCCGGGGCAGCTCCGATGCGCATGATCGAGAATACCAACGCCCACCCTCGCCCCGGCGGAAATAGTGCCGTACGAGCGGCGTGGCGCCATCGTGCCTGCTATGTCGTGATCGCGTCTCTCGGGATCGCGGGTCACCGCCCGGTCAGCGACCCGCTGCTCACCCGGACGTCGCCGATCAGGCCGGCCAGCCGCAACCGCAGCCGGGGGGTTCCCGGGCGTTCCGAGACCATGGCCAGCTCCAGGTGCCGGTCGCCGAGCACGACCAGACCGCTCATGTCGACCTCCATCCCGTCCGGGACGCTGATGGTGAGATCGCCGATCAGCGAGATATAGAGAATGTCGAGCACGCCGTCGGTCACGGCATCCTCGTCCATCAGCGCACCGCGCAGATCCAGCGTCCAGTCGCCGAGCAGGTTGACTATCACCGTCCGCCGGGGCATCCGCCAACGGCCGAGCCGCCGTCCGTCGCCGAGAATGTTGACGATCGTCGACGACGAGCGCTGGATGCCGACCCGCGGCGGGACGATGCCGGCCCCGGCCTGCGCCAGCTCCTCCGCGGTCTGGGCGGCCCAGGCGCTCCCGACCCGCTCGCTGAACTCGTCCAGGGTCAGCCGCCCGTCGCCGCAGGCCGCGCGCAGGTGGTCGGCGGTCGCCTGCCGGTCGGCGTCGGTGATCGGCGCGGACGGGCCGTGGCGCGGGCCGGCGCTCTTCGCCTTGCCGACGCCGAAAGCGGGCCCGGAAGCGGGCCCGGAAGCGGGCCCGGGAGCGGGGCCGGTGCTGCCGGCGGGGCCGGCCTCTGCCGGACTGCCGGCCTGGCTCGGACGGACCGGCGCGGCGTCGTCGCCGGTCGCGGGAGCCGGGCCGGGATCGGGTGAGTCGGGCATGTCCCGACCGTAGCGGCCCACCCACCCGGCGCGAAGCCCGCCTCGGACCCGGCGACGGACCGGCCGGGAACCGGTCTCACAGGGAGGTGAAGGTAAAGCTCCGGCCCCTGGCCCGCAGCGCCGGCAGGACCTGGCGAAGCGCCTCGACGGTCTGCGATCGATCGCCGCCGCCGTCGTGACACAGCAGGATGTCGCCCGCCCGGGCGCCGGTCAGCGTCCGCACGATCGAGGCCACCCCGGGCCGGGTCCAGTCGCGCGGGTCGACGCTCCAGCCGACCGGTGTCAGGTGCTGCGCGGCCGCGGCGGCGAGGACGGCCGGCGACCAGTCCCCGCCGGGCGACCGGAAGTACCGGGGAGCGACCCCACCGGCCGCGGTGATGATCGCCTGGGCCGCGGAGATCTCCCGGGCGACGGTCGCGGCGGAGCCGGCGCCGAACGGCGTCGGATGGTCGAGCGAGTGGTTGCCGACCGTGTGCCCCTCGGCGAGGACGCGCCGGACCAGCTCCGGGTGGGCTTTCGCCTGGACCCCGATGACGAAGAAGGTCGCGCGGACACCGTTGCCACGCAGCACCTCCAGGATCCGCGGCGTCCAGACCGGGTGCGGTCCGTCGTCGATGGTCAGCGCGATCGCGTTCGCCGGCGCCGCGGGCCGCGCGCCGCGGACCCGGCTCACCGCGCCCGACCGCCTGCCCGCCGCGGGGGCGGCCAGGGCCGGGTCGAGCGCGCCGAGTGCCGTGAGGCCGGCCGCTCCCGCGATCGACCACCCCAGCAGCCGTCGCCGGGACGGCCCGCCCGCCCGGCCGCCGCCGGCCTCACCGCCCGCTTCGCCCCCGGCCTCGAAACCGCCCCTGGCCCCGAAACCGTCCCCGGACGAGGGCCGCACGCTCATGGCGAGACCTCACCGTTGCGACTGGAGCGGACGCGGCACGTACGGCTGACCTTCATCCCGTTGTCCCTTCACTGTTCCGAACACCGGGTCTCACGGCGCCCGGCGCCGGTAGACCATACGTCGTATGTGCCGGTACAAAGCGGGCATAAATTGCGGCTGGAAATGTCAACGGCGGGGATGAAAAAAGAGGTTGCGGACGGTGGCCGGTCTGGCCCGGAGCCGAGTGGTACCAGTGCCGGAAAAGGGCCTGACGGGAGTAAAGCGTCCAGTTGTTGCCGGAAAGGTGCGGCCGGGTCGGATGGGAGTGCTCACCCGCTGGCGGCCACCGGCACCGAGCCTGCCCTACAACGACCCGGTAGGTCCCATTAGTAGATGCAGGCGGCGGCGGCGGTCACCGGCGGCTCGGTCGTCGCGGACGATCCCACCGACGGCCCCACCGGCAGTGTGGCGGACGGCCCCGGCGTGCCCGGGGTGGTGCCGGCCGTGGCATCCTGCCCGGTCCCGGCGATCGGCCGGGCCAGGATGTCGACGCCGGCGCCGACACTGACACCGGTCGGCGCCGTGGCCGTGGGCATCGCCGTGGGCGGGGGTGTGGGGGTGGCTGTTGGCTGTTCGGCCGGGGAGGCGGGCGTCGATGCCACGTCGGGTACCTGAGGCGTCACCGTGGGGGTGGCGCTCTCGGTGGGTGGGGGGGCGACTGCCGCGGTGGGGGCGGCCGGTGCGCCGATCGAGGGTTCCGGGGTGAAGGCGCCGCCGAGCGGGATGGGGTCTCCGGAGCCGGTGGGCTCGGGCAGGGACTCGCCGCCGGTGATGTTCCGGAAGAACCGCCGCATCTGGTCGGGGTCGTACAGGAAGTAGAAGGCCGGTTCGGCGATCTGGCCCGTGATCGGGACGGTGGAGAACGTGACGGCGCCGGTCGTCATCCCGCGCATCCGCTCGGCCAGCGCGCGCAGCTCGGTGAAGCCGGTCTCGTCGTCCAGCACCACCGACCGCGTCACCGCGCCCAGAAACGCGGCGAGCTTGGTCGGGCGCAGGAGGACGTCGCTGCTGCTGACCTTTCGGAACATCGCCGCGAGAAACGCCTGCTGGCGGCGGATCCGGGAGAGGTCACCGTCAGCGAAACCATGTCGTTGCCGAACAAAGGCAAGCGCATTGCCGCCGATCAGATGATTGTTTCCCGGCTGCCCGAGGAAACCGGAGCTGGGGTCGTTCAGGTTCATCGACCGCACCCGCCGGCCGTTCTCCAGTGTGTGCGGCTCGACGTAGCTCGATGCCTGCAGACACACGTCGATGCCACCGATCGCGGACGTCATCTGCTGGAAGCCGTTGAAGTCGAGTTCGGCGTAGTGGTTGATGCGCAGTCCCGCCACCTGCTCGAGGGTGGCGACGAGGAGCGCGGGGCCACCGCTGCCGAACGCTGCGTTGATCCTGTCTCGGCGGGCCCGGTGGTGGGTGCCGCCGTCGTCGGTCCAGGCCGGGATGGGCACCCTCAGGTCACGGGGGACCGACACGATGTTCGTCCGCCCGTCCGAGGCCAGGTGGGCGATCATCATAGTGTCGGATCGCGCGCCGCTGACCGCCGCGGCGTCCGAGCCGGTGCGCACGTCGGAGCCGACGAGGAGCCAGGTCTCGGTGCCGACCGGCGCGGGTGGTGGGCGGGTCACCGTGATGTCGGCAGGCGGCGCGATGGTCTCGCGATCGATCCTGCGGTCGTAGAAGGTGATGACGAACCAGCCGGTGGTGGTTACCACCACCACGGCGACCGACAGCAGGGCGGTCAGGACGAGCAGAACCCGGCGTACCGGGCCGCGCCGCGCGGCGCCGGCCGCCGCGTCGCTCCCGTCACCCGGCGGGTCGGCCTCGCTGCCGTCTTCGGCCTCGCCGTCGATGTCGCGTTCGCGGGTGTCGTGCTCACCGTCCACGGTCTCTGCCGGCGTCACTTCGGGGGCGTCGCACGACTGCCGTGCGCGCGTGTCCCGCATGCCGCCGCCCCCCGCCGCGCCTCATACCGGCGCGTGCCTGCCGGCAGAAACAAAGGTAAGTCAACGAAAGATAAGTCAGCCAATAGTGATGTTGCGGGCCCGCAAGTCGGATGTGACAACCGACGCGGGACGAATCGGGGCACACCGCATCATCTGTCAGATGAGGGTGCTGCTGCCGCGCGGACGCCGCCGGACGGCCCGAACGTGCCCCGCCCGGCCGGTCGGGCGCGGCCGGTCAGACAACGGCCGCTCAGACAACGGCAGGTCGGGCGCGGCCGGTCAGCCGCGGCCGGTCAGCCGAGGCCGGCCATTAGGCGCGGACGGCCACCAGGTGCAACGAGCCGGGGTCCTCCCGGTACACCGGCGAGCTCGGGGACGTCCCAGAGGCAGACGTCCCGGAGGCGATCTTGAAGCCGGCGCCGACGAGCCGGCGCTCGGCCGTGTGCGCGTCGTAGTGCCACCGGTTCACCGGACTGGTCGGGTGCCGCGCGTTCCCGCGCCGGGGCAGGCCGAGGCGCCCCGCGCCCCGCTCCTCCCCGGGCGAGCGCAGGCGCTGCCACGCCACCAGCTCGTCGGCGTCGATCTCGCCGCGGACGTACCGGTCGACCGCGTACCGCAGGTCAGGTAGCACGACGTGCAGCGTCCCGCCCGGGCGCAGGACGCGGGCGTACTCCTCCAGCGCCCGCCGCATCGCCGGCGGCGGCAGCTCCTGCAGGACGTGCGCGCAGAGGAGGTGATCGACCGAGTCGTCGTCCAGTGGCAGCGCGGCCCGCGGGTCGTGCCGCGCGACGACGGCCACCTCCCGGGCCTCCCACTGTTCGCGGATCGTCCAGCCCCGTCCGCCCCGCGGCCCCGCCGGTAGGTCGCGCGGGCGTGGACGCGGACGTGGGCTGGGACGGGGGCGGGGGGCGAGCCGGGCGACGACCGCGGCCAGCCGCGGCCGGCGCGCCGATCGCCAGCCGGCCGCGCACCCCCTGCGCAGCAGGCGCAGCGTGCGGGACGCCCGCAGCAGCCGGGTGAGGTCGGACGTCCGCCGCAGCGCGGGGTAGGCGGCGACGAGGCCGGGGGAGAACGCGGGGTCGAGGTTGACGTAGTCCGGCAGGACCAGGTGGGACGAGGTGACGTTCACCCACAGCTCGCCCCGGCTGTTGCGGTGGTACCGCAGGCGCCGTGCCCGGCCTGGTGGCGCCGGGAGCCGTGCCGTCCGGTGCGTCATCCCCGTCTCGTGCCCCATTCGTCCGTTGCCCGTGGGCGATCCGTCCCGGCGTCCGCGCCTCCGACCAGCCGTCGGTGACCCGCCCGAGGCCTGGGCGCGCCTTTTAGTCGTCGCTTAGGCACAGAGAGTAGATCGATCCGGGCTGATGTCCGGCATCTCTGCTCGGCGCGTCCCCGGGTGTTCCCGCTGTGGTGCGGTCTCCGTCCACGCCGTCGCCGCCCGGCGCGTCATCGCTTCAGGTAGCGATCATTTCAATACAGAGAGTCATACTTGCTTCGGTGTCAGCGGCCAGGCGCCGGACACCCGGGCATCACGAGGCCGGGCATCACGAGCGGACGGCCCACCCCGACCGGACCCCGGTCTCGAAGGAGCGCTAGATGCGTGTACTGGTCCTCGGTGGCGACGGCTTGCTCGGCGGTGAGCTGGTCCGCCGGCTCGTCCGCGACCATGACGTCACCGTCGCCGTCAGGGCCACCGCACCGTCCTGCCCGCCACCCGCCGACCGGGTGCTCACCGGCGTGGACGTCCGCCGCCGCGACACCATGGTCGACGCGTTCGCCGCGGTGCGGCCGGACGCCGTCGTGAACTCCGTCGGCCTGGTCGGGCGGCGCGCGGAGGGACGTGAGGAGGGCGTGCCCGACCCGGTGGACGTCCACGGGATGACCAAGCTGCTCGGCGAGGTGCGCAACCGGGCGCTGTCCGCGCGCCGGCTGCGGTCGGTAACCGGCTCCGGTCGCCCGGGTGGCCGGCGATGGTCGACGAGCTGGCGACCGCGATCGAACGGCGTGACATCGAAGGCTCCCCCCGGCGCCGCCCGGCGCCTCGTCCCGGCGCGATCGGAAGCCCCCGCGCCGCCCTCACCTCCCCGAACGGAGTGCACGCCTATGCCTGACAGGAACCTCGACGAACACGGCTCCGGTAACCGGCCGCCGCATCAGCCCTGGTCGGCCGAGCCGGTCGATCCGCTCCGGTAGAAGGGACAGCGGCGTGTCGAGAACGAGAGGCGACAGAGACGACCACACCGGCGCCCGGCAACACGGGGACGACGCCGAGCTCACGCGGACGGGCTTCTTCCGGAGCTGGTTCTCCGGCGGGGGATCCCACCGCCAGCGCGGTCCGGACGCCCAGCGCGGCGCGGACGCCCAGCGCGGCGCGGGGGACCGACGCGGCGCGGGGGACCGACGCGGCGGGGACGTCCGGCGTGATTCCGACGTACGGCGTGACCCGGATGCCCGACGTGACCCGGATGCCCGGCGTGATGCGGACGTCCGGCGTGATCCTGGTGTCGCCGGGGAGCCCGACATGGGGGTGTCCCACCGGATACCGGCGGCCAGGCCCAGGCCACAGACCGGCCACACCGCGACCTCTCCCAACACGACCGGGCTGGACGGCGGCGGTGCCGGCGGTCAGACCGTGCCCGGTCAGGGCGCCAGGGGCCAGAGCATTCCCGGCCAGGGCGCCGGCGGGCCGGGCGTCGGGGCCCAGGGCGTCGGTGGTCAGGGCGCCGAGGAACAGAGCGTCGCGGACCAGGGTGCCGCGGGAGAGAGCACCGTCGGGCGGGGGCCGGCGGAACGAGGAGGAATGACCGCAATGACCGGGACGGCGGGAACGACCGCACGAACAGGTCCCTCTGTGCCGACCGCGCCGTCCACGCCGATCGCCCCTACCGGGCCGACCGTTCCCACGGTCCCGAACCGGCGTCTCCCCCCGGACCGCCAGGGCGCGGCCGGCCGGATGACCATGCCCGACCGGGTGACGCGCACGGAGATCATGGGAGTCCCCGCGCCGGTGCCGCGCGGCCGACCCGGGCCGGCCGAGCACCGGGCCCGGGTCATGGTCCTGGTCGGCACCCGTCCGGAGATCGTGAAGCTGAGCCGAATCATCGCGGCGCTCGAGCGGGCCGTGGACGTCTGCCTGGTCCACTCGGGCCAGCACTATGACTACGAGCTGAACCAGGTGTTCTTCGACGAGCTCGGTATCCGCAAACCGGACCACTTCCTCGACGCCGTCGGCGCGAGCGCCGCCGAGACCATCGGCCGGGTGATCGCCCGCTCCGACGCGGTGTTCGTCGACGAGTCCCCGGACGCGCTGCTGCTCTACGGGGACACGAACACCACGCTCGCGGTCATCGCGGCCCGGCGGCGGCACATCCCGGTGTTCCACCTGGAGGCCGGGAACCGCTGTTTCGACGACCGGGTCCCGGAGGAGATCAACCGCCGGCTGGTCGACCACCTCAGCGACATCAACCTCCCGCTCACCGAGCACGCGCGGCGCCACCTGCTGGCCGAGGGTCTGCCGGCGCAGCGGATCTTCGTCACGGGCTCGCCGATGAAGGAGGTCCTCGACCACTACGCGCCGCTCGTCGACGCCTCACCGGTGCTCACGAACCTCGGTGTCACCGCGGGCCACTTCCTGGTGGTCAGCGCGCACCGGGAGGAGAACGTCGACGCGCCGGAGCTGCTCATCGGCCTGCTGGAGACACTCAACGCGCTGGCCGCCCGCTACCGGGTGCCGATCATCGTCTCCACCCACCCGCGTACCCGGGATCGTCTCGACGCCCTTGAGGCGTCCGGCCGCGCCCCGGCGACCGACGGCCTCGTCCGTTTCTGCCGGCCCTTCGGGTTCGCGGACTACATCGCGTTGCAGCGGGCGGCGCAGTGCGTGATCTCGGACAGCGGCTCGCTGACCGAGGAGGCCTCGCTGCTCGGGTTCCCCGCGGTGATGATCCGGGAGGCGCACGAGCGCCCCGAGGGCGTCGACCACGGAGTGGCGGTCTCCTGCCTGCCCCGGCCGGACCGGGTCCTCGCCGCGGTCGACCTGGTCGTCGACGCGGCGCAGGGGGACCGGGCACCGCGGATCGTCCCCGATTACGACGTGGACGACGTCTCCCGCCGCGTCGTACGGATCATCGTCAGCCACATCGACTACGTCCGCCGCACCGTCTGGTTCGAGCGCCCACCAGCCGGGACCAGCGAACCAACGCCCGGAGGCACCTCCCTGACCCTCCCATAGCCCAGCCCCAGCCCCAGCCCCTGGCCCGGCTGGGCCGGGGCCGCATCGCGGAGCCCGGAAGCGGGGCCGGACCGCCGGGCTGGTGGTGGCCGCTAGTCGGTGTCGGCGCGGGGGTGTTCGGCCAGCAGGGCGGTGAGGTTGGCGAACAGGGAGGGGGGAGCGGCTATGACGAGGTCCTCGCTGGCTTCCCGGCCGTCCAGGCCGCCGACCCGCAGGCCCGCCTCGGCGGCGATCAGTGCGCCCGCCGCGTGGTCCCAGGGGTGTAGTCCGCGTTCGTAGTAGGCGTCGACGATGCCCGCCGCGGCGGCGCAGAGGTCGAGGGAGGCCGCGCCCATCCGGCGGATGTCGCGGACCCTGGGCACGACCCGGGTCAGCACCGCGGCCTGGGTCGTCCGGCGGCGCTCGGTGTATCCGAAGCCGGTGGCGACGAGTGCGCCGCCCAGCTCGGTCACCGCCGAACCGGTCAGCTTCGTCGGCTCCCCGGCCGTCGGCCCGAGCGACGCGCCCGCGCCGGTGCCAGCGCCCAGGTCGCCCCCGCGATCCGTGCCCACCGGTGTCTCCCAGCGGAAGGCGCCGCCGCCGCGGACAGCGGTGTATGTGACTCCCATCGCGGGCGCGTGCACCACGCCCGCCACGATCTCGCCGTCCAGCTCGGCCGCGATCGACACCGCCCAGTTGGGCAGGCGGTAGAGGAAGTTGACCGTCCCGTCGAGGGGGTCGACGATCCAGCGGACGCCGCTGGTGCCCGCTGTGTCGGAGCCCTCCTCGCCGAGCAGGCCGTCGTCCGGGCGGGCTTCGCGCAGGCGGCGGGCGACGAGGGCCTCCGACGCCCGGTCCAGCGCGGTGACGACGTCGGTCGGCGAGGATTTCGTCGCCTCGGCGGCGACCGTGCCGGCGCGGCCGGTGACGAGCAGGGCCCCGGCCTCGCGGGCGACGTCCAGGCCGAGGTCGAGCAGGGCGGCCGGGGCCGGGCGGAGGGTGCTGGGGGGCGCGTCCACGGTGCTCATCCTGCCAAGGCTGGCCGGCGGCGGGAGCGGCGAGGGGCCCGCGGCCCGCACTCCCGCCGCGAGGGCGACGATCGCGTGCCCCGTAGGATTGTGCGCGTGGTGGCAACGGACAGTACGGAACGGCCGACCCGCGCGGTGCCCGCCAAGCCGAGCTTGGACGGGATCGAGACCCGCTGGTCCGAGCAGTGGCACGAGCGCGGGACCTATGAGTTCGACCGGTCGGCGCCGCGGGAGCGGGTCTACTCGGTCGACACCCCGCCACCGACCGTGAGTGGCTCGCTGCACGTAGGCCACGTGTTCTCGTACACCCACACAGACCTGATCGCCCGCTTCCAGCGGATGCGCGGGCGCGAGGTCTTCTACCCCATGGGGTTCGACGACAACGGGCTGCCGACCGAGCGGCGGGTGCAGAACTACTACGGCGTGCGGTGCGACCCGTCGCTGCCCTACGACCCGGATTTCACCCCGCCGGAGAAGCCGGGCAAGGACCAGCTCCCGATCTCCCGGCGCAACTTCGTCGAGCTCTGCGAGACGCTGACGATCGAGGACGAGAAGGGCTTCGAGGAGCTCTGGCGCCGTCTCGGGCTCTCCGTCGACTGGTCGCACACCTACGCGACCATCGACACCCGGTCCCGCGCGGTGGCGCAGCGGGCCTTCCTGCGTAACCTCGCCCGCGGCCAGGCCTACCTGGCCGAGGCCCCGACTCTGTGGGACGTCACGTTCCGCACCGCGGTCGCCCAGGCCGAGCTGGAGGACAGGGAGCGCCCCGGCGCGTACCACACGCTCGCGTTCGGGCGGCCCGGCGGCGACCCGGTGGTGATCGAGACGACCCGTCCGGAGCTGCTGCCGGCCTGCGTGGCACTCGTGGCGCATCCCGACGACGCGCGCTACCAGCCGCTGTTCGGGCAGACGGTGCGCACGCCGCTGTTCGACGTCGAGGTGCCGGTGGTGGCGCACCGGCTGGCTGATCCGGAGAAGGGCTCCGGCATCGCCATGATCTGCACCTTCGGTGACCTCACCGACGTCATCTGGTGGCGTGAGCTGCGGCTGCCCGCCCGCGCGGTGATCGGCCGGGACGGCCGCCTGATCGCCGAGGCCCCCGAGGCGATCTCGTCGCCGGCCGGCCGGGAGCACTACGCCCAGCTCGGCGGGAAGACGATCGCCGCCGCGCGGACGGCGATCGTGGCGGCCCTGCAGGAGTCCGGCGCGCTGCTCGGTGAGCCGCGGGCGATCAATCACCCGGTCAAGTTCTACGAGAAGGGCGACCGGCCGCTCGAGATCGTCACCACCCGCCAGTGGTACATCCGCAACGGCGGCCGGGACGAGCAGTTGCGTGAGCAGCTGCGCCAGCGTGGCAGCGAGCTGCGCTGGCACCCCGAGTACATGCGGGTGCGCTACGAGAACTGGGTGGACGGCCTCAACGGCGACTGGCTGATCAGCCGGCAGCGTTTCTTCGGTGTGCCCTTCCCGGTCTGGTACCCGCTCGACGCGGACGGCCAGCCCCGCCACGACGCCCCGATCGTCGCGGCCGAGGCCACCCTGCCCGTGGACCCGTCCAGTGACGTCCCCCCGGGCTACACGGCCGAGCAGCGGGGCGTGCCCGGCGGCTTCATGGCCGACCCCGACGTCATGGACACCTGGGCCACCTCCTCGCTGACGCCGCTGATCGCCAGTGGCTGGGAGAGCGACCCGGCGCTGTTCGCGCAGGTGTTCCCGATGAACCTGCGCCCCCAGGCGCACGAGATCATCCGGACCTGGCTGTTCTCGACCGTGCTGCGCAGCCACGACGAGTTCGGCACGCTGCCCTGGACGGACGCGGCGATCTCGGGTTGGATCCTCGACCCGGACCGCAAGAAGATGTCGAAGTCCAAGGGCAACGTGGTCACGCCCATGGGCCTGCTCGAGCAGCACGGCTCGGACGCCGTCCGCTACTGGGCGGCCTCGGGCCGTCCGGGCACCGACACGGCCTTCGACGTCGGCCAGATGAAGACCGGCCGCCGGCTCGCCATCAAGATCCTCAACGCGAGCCGGTTCGTGCTGGGCCTCGCCGAGGCGGGCGAGGGCGAGGTCTTCGAGAGCGGCGCGGCCCTCGCGGCCGACGCCGCACCCGGCCCGGCCGCGATCACCGAACCGCTGGACAGAGCACTGCTCGCCGAGCTCGCCCGGGTCGTCGACACGGCCACCGGCGCGTTCGAGGGCTACGACTACACCCGGGCGCTCGAGGTCACCGAGACCTTCTTCTGGCGGTTCTGCGACGACTACGTCGAGCTGGTCAAGGGCCGGGCGTACGGCGGGCACGGGGAGGCCGGCGCCGCCTCCGCCCGGGCGACGCTGTCGATCGCGCTGTCGACGCTGCTCACCCTGTTCGCGCCGTTCCTGCCGTTCGTCACCGAGGAGGTCTGGTCCTGGTGGCGGGCGGGCTCGGTGCACCGGGCCCGCTGGCCGGAGGCCGCCGAGGTCCGCGAGGCCGCCGGAGACGGCCGTCCCGAGCTGCTGGACGCGGTCGGCGCCGCGCTCTCCGCGGTGCGCCGGGCCAAGTCCGAGGCGAAGGTGTCGATGAAGGCCGAGGTCGCCACCGCCCGGGTCAGCGGTGACGCCGACGTCGTCGCGCTGGTCGGGCAGGCTGCCGTGGACCTGCGCAGCGCCGGCGGGATCTGGGAGCTGAGCCTGGTCGGCACCGGCGGCGAGCTGGCTGTCGACGTGGTGCTCGTCCCGCCGGCCGGCTGATCGTCACCGTCCGCGACGGGGGAGCGGTGTGACCGACAGGCCCGACGCGGGCGGCCCCGGTGCGCTGGCCGAGGCGTTCGAGGCGGAGCGCGGGTACCTGCGCGCCGTGGCCTACCGCATCCTCGGCTCGGTCACCGACACCGAGGACATCGTCCAGGACGCCTGGCTGCGTCTCGCCCGGACCGACCCGGCCGCCATCGAGGACCTGCGCGGATGGTTGACCGTGGTCGTCGGCCGGCTCTGCCTCGACCATCTCCGCTCGGCCCGGGTCCGGCGGGAGACCTACGTCGGGCCGTGGCTGCCCGAGCCGCTGGTCGCCCGTCCGGTCCGGGCGGGTCGGGTGGGTCGGCGGTGGCCGGCGTCGCGGCCCACCCCGGCAGGGGTCGGCCGGGCCCGGCCGGTGGGGGCGGCGCGACCGGCCCGGTCGGCGAGGTCACGGCCGTGGCCGCCGAGCGGGCCGACCCGGCGGACCGGGTCACCCTCGCCGAGTCGGTCAGCATGGCCATGCTGGTCGTCCTGGAGTCACTGAGCCCGGCCGAGCGGACCGCGCTGATCCTGCACGACGTCTTCGGCTTCGGCTTCGAGGAGGTCGCCGAGGTGACCGGCCGCAGCCCGGCCGCCAGCCGGCAGCTCGCCAGCCGCGCCCGGCGGCACGTGCGGGAGCGGGCCGTCCGCTTCGATCCCGACCCGGCCCAGCGGCGCGGTGTCGCCGATGCGTTCCTGGCGGCCGCCGCGGGCGGTGACCTGGCCGCGCTGCTGCGCGTCCTCGACCCGGACGTCGTGCTGCGCTCGGACGGCGGCGGTGTGGTGCGCGCCGCGCTGCGCCCGATCGACGGGGCGGACAAGGTGGCGCGGTTCCTGCACGGCCTGATTGAGAAGGGCCGTCGGCAGTACGGGACCGCGGTGCGCTTCGTCCCGGTAGAGGTCAACGGGGGAGCGGGTATCGCCACGTACGCCGGTCCGCGGCTGGTGAACGTCGTTGCGCTCACGGTGTGGCGCGGGCTGGTCACGGAGATCGACGTCGTGGTCAACCCGGCGAAGCTGCGCCATCTCACGCAACCGCCACACGGCGGCTGAGTACGTCGCCACCCGCCCGGACGGGCGCCGCGACCAGCGGAAACCATGAGTGCCACGGGTGGCGGCACGATACGGCAGGATGGAAACGTGGCCATCTACGCGTTGGGGGACCTCGAACCCTCGATCGATCCGTCCGCGTACGTTCATCCCGACGCGACGGTGATCGGGAACGTCACGATCGGCCCGGAGTCGACGGTCTGGCCCGGCGTCGTGCTCCGCGGCGACCATGGGCGCATCGTGATCGGCGCGCGGACGTCCATCCAGGACGGCACGGTGATCCACACGACCGCGCAGTTCCCCACGATCGTCGGGGACGACTGCGTGATCGGGCACATCGTGCACCTCGAGGGCTGCGTGGTCGAGGACGGCTCCCTGGTCGGCTCCGGGTCGATCGTCCTGCACCAGGCCCGGGTGGCACGCGGCGCCCTGGTCGCCGCCGGCGCCGTGGTCGGCAACCGGATGGTGGTTCCCGAGCGGGCGATGGCGTTGGGCATCCCGGCGAAGATCCGCGAGGGCGCCGCCTCGCAGGAGCTCATCACCATGGCGGCCGCCCACTACGTCGAGAATGGACGCCGCTTCCGCAAGGACCTGCGCCGCCTGGACTGACCGAGGCCCGCGGCCGAGGCCGCTGCCCGGCGTTCGGTGATCCGTGGCGGTTGAGCGAGTCGTGGATGTCACTCAACCGCCACAGTTGTACGCAGCGGTGCCGCCGTCGGCCTAGTTCTCCGAGGTCGAGATCTCCGGGCGCAGCATGCCGGGGGGCGGGGAGCCCGTCGCCCGGGCCCAGCCGCGCGCGGCGACCCGCTCGGCGGCCAGCCGGCCGAGACCGATGGCCAGGCCGGAGAGCGCGGCCCAGGCGATCGCCTCCGCCCAGGAGGTCTCCGGGTCCGCCGGGTTCACCGGCGGGTCGGACTTGCGTATCTTCCGGTAGGCCGCGGTGACGCCCCTGCTCGCCGCGGTGCCGGCGAGCGCGGTCGCCGCGCCGCCCACGATCTTCCATCCCATCTTCGAAGCCGGTCCGGCCACCCCACACCTCTCGTCCGTGCGCCCCGACTCGCCGGGGCGCAGCTGGTATCGCTCTTCTGCCCTACCCCGCGGCGCGCGGTTTCCTCCTCGCGACCGCCGGAGGTCGGGTCGTCCTCGTGTCGCCGGCATGTGCCGGCCGTCTCGTCACGGGGAGTCGTTAGTGTCGCGGACAGCCCGCCCGGGTGAGGACGACCCAGGAGAATCATGACCGCGACCACCCCCACGCCACCCGGCGCCCTGCTTCCTGCCGGCGCCCTGCGCGCCTACGTTCCACCAGCCGACGCCGTGCCCGGTGATGGCGTGGCCGGCGACATCGTCCCCGGCGCGCAGCGCCCCGAGCCGCCGACCCGCCAGCCGACCGGTGATTCGGTGCCGCCGACCGGCCAGCCGACCGTCGGCGCGGGCACGCTGGAGGTGCTGGTCCGCCGTCTGGACCCGGATCTCCCGCTGCCCGCCTACGCCCAGCCCTCGGACGCCGGCGCCGACCTGGTGACCGCGCAGGACGTCACGCTGGCGCCCGGTGAACGGGCCATCGTCGGAACCGGCCTCTCCGTCGCGCTGCCCGAGGGTTATGCGGCTTTCGTGCATCCCCGCAGCGGACTGGCCGCGCGACACGGCCTGTCCGTGGTCAACGCCCCCGGAACCGTCGATGCCGGTTACCGTGGAGAAGTCAAGGTGATACTTATAAACACCGATCGAAGTGAAGTCATCGCTCTCCGTCGTGGGGATCGGGTGGCTCAGCTCGTGGTCCAGCGGGTGGAGCACGCGGTCTTCCGCGAGGTCGACCTGCTCCCGGATTCCGTCCGGGGTGCGGGCGGCTTCGGGTCGACGGGCGGTTTCGGGCGGTCCTCCGACGGTGGACCGCGAAGGGAGGGCCACGGTGTTCGGTCGGGGTCGTAGGTCGTCGGCCGTCATGGCGGCCGACCCGAGGGCGGAGGAGCCGGACGACGTCGATCTGGTCGGCCCCTTCGACCTCGAGGAGGCGCCCGACGACGACGTGCACAGGCTCGACCTCGGGGCGCTGCGGGTGCCGGCGCTGCGCGGCGTCCAGGTGCAGTTCCAGGTGGAGGAGTCGACCGGCAAGCCGCTCACCGTCGTCGTGACGGACGGGCGCAGCGCCATGGAGCTCGCGGTGTTCGCCGCGCCGAAGACCAGCCCGCTGTGGGACGACGTCCGCACGGAGATCCTGGAGACCGTGCGGGACACCGGCGGCAGCGAGGTCGAGGGCCCGTACGGGCTGGAGCTGCGGCTGCGGTTGCCCACGAGCCAGCCGGGGGAGACCGTGCCCGGGCGGATGATCGGCGTCGACGGGCCCCGCTGGTTCCTGCGGGCCGTCGTGACCGGCGCGGCGGGGCAGGACCCGTCGGCCGGGCCGCTGCTCGACGAGACGCTCGGTGGGATCATCGTGGTCCGCGGCGACTCGGCGATGCCCGTGCGGGATCCGCTGCCGCTGCGGCTGCCGAAGGAGATCTCCGAGCATCCGGACGGTCCCGGCGCGGAAGCCGAGCAGCGCTCGGATTCCAGGCCCGCGATCCCGGTTCCCGGCGTTCGGATCAGCGAGACCCGCTGACCCTTTCCCGGCCCGTCGGGCCGCCGCGCCGAGGCCGGTGACCGGAGGCGGAACGGCGCCGAAACAGTACGGGAACGAGTCCGTGGCGCGCGGCGGGCCCTCGCCGGCTGTCCCATCATGGGCGCGATCGGTGGTGGCGGGTGGTCCGTCCACCTCATAATCCCGGTTCAGGGCGCCGATGCGTGGGCTCGTGGTGGGATTCCCACCCGCCGGTCCGGTGACGTCCCAGGTTTCGGATTCCGTCGCCCGGCTTCGGGAGCGGTTCGATGATCGGAGGAGCCGTGGGCGAGGGGCGCGGCTGGTTGGGACGACGGTTCCACCGGCTGACAGCGGACAACCAGGAACTTGAGGACGAGGAGCTGCGGCAGGCGTCGGTCGCCGTCGGCGCGGACCCGATGCACGCCTGTAGGGACCGCGAGGAGGCGTGCGTCGCCGGATCCATACGTTCGGTAACCGTCCGGGCGCGTTCGGGGGCACCGAGTCTGGAGGTCGACCTCTATGATGGAAGCGGCACCGTGACTCTCGTGTTCCTCGGCCGCAAGCACATCGCGGGCATAGAGGCCGGTCGATCGGTCAAGGCATCCGGTCGGGTCGTCGTGCGCGACGAGCGGACCACGATGTTCAATCCCCGCTACGAGCTGCTGCCAGCCTCCTCGACCAGCGCCTGAGTGGCGCCCGGCGACAGGACTACACCGCCCATGCCACCAGCGTCTCCGCAGGATCCGTCAGTGCCGAACCCGGCGACGGGTCCGGGCGACCCCGGCGGAGCGGCCGTGACCCCGGTCGACGGCGTCGCGGTACCGGGGGCGGGCCCTGGCCTCCCGGCCGGGCACGACGACGCCGGTGGCCGGGCCGGTGGGATCGCCAGCCGGGCCGGTGGGTTCGGTGGCCGGTCCGGTGGGTCCGGCGGCCGCGGCACCGGTGGTGAGCCACCGGTCACGCTGGCAGAGGCGGTGGGCGGCCCGCGCGGAATCATCGACAGCGCCATTCCGACGGTGGCGTTCGTCACCGTCAACGCCGAGGCCGGCCTGACGGCGGGGATCGTCGTCGCGATCGCGGCGGCGGCCGGGCTCGTGGTCCTGCGGGTGGTGCGACACGAGCCCGTCCAGCAGGCGTTCTCCGGGCTCTTCGCGGTCGGGTTCGCCGCCTTCATAGCCTCCCGGACGGGCAGCGCCGAGGGCTTCTTCCTGCCCTCGATAGCGAAGAACGCCGTCTGCGCCGTCGTCGGCCTCGGCTCGGTCCTCGTCGGGCGTCCCGTCGGCGGCTACGTGATGGCCGGCTTCGACCAGCGGTACTCCAACTGGCGGGAGACGCCGTCCGTCCGGCGGGCGGCGGTCTGGGCCACCTTCGTCTGGATCGCGGTGTTCGCGGCGCGGTTCGCGATCCAGGGCGTGCTCTACCTCGCGGGGGAGTCCGGCTGGCTCGCGGCGGCGAACATCGTGCTGGGTCTGCCGTTGTTCGGCGCGGCCGTGCTGGCCACCTTCGCGATCGTCCGGCGCCTCGCCCCGCTGGCGGAGGACGAGCCGTCCGGGGAGGACGGTCAGACCGGCGAACCCGGCCAGCTCGCCGCGGGCATCCCGAACGACTGACAGACCGCGCCGCGCCCCCGGCGCGACGACCGGGATCGGCTAGAGCACCCCGGAGACGCGCTGGTTCCGGCTGGCGTCGGCGGGGACGGCGCCGAGCAGCGCCGCGAGGCTCTCCTCGGCCTCGCTCGTGGTCGCGACGGCCAGCACCTCGTCGCCCGGCTCGAGTGTGCTGTCCGGTGACGGGACCACAGCGTTGCCGTCCCGCAGGATCACGACGACGGCGGAGTCCGGTGGGAGGTCGACGTCGCCCAGCCGCCGGCCCACGACGGGCGCGTCCGCGGTCAGGGTGAGCTCGACGAGGGAGGCGTCGCCCTGGCGGAACTTCATCAGGCGCACCAGGTCACCGACGCTCACCGCCTCCTCGACCAGCGCGGTCAGCATGCGCGGCGCGGACACCGCCACGTCGACGCCCCAGGACTCGGTGAACAGCCACTCGTTCTTGGGATGGTTGACCCGCGCGACCACCCTGGGCACGCCGAACTCGGTCTTCGCCAACAGCGAGACCACGAGGTTGACCTTGTCGTCGCCGGTGGCGGCGACCATCACCGCGCAGCAGTCCAGGCCGGCGCCGTCGAGGGAGGACAGCTCGCAGGCGTCGGCGAGCAGCCAGTCCGCCGCGGGCAGCGCGTCCCGGCGGATCTTGTTCGGGTCGCGCTCGATGATGAGCACCTCGGAGCCGTTCTCCAGCAGTTCCGCGGCGATCGAGCGGCCGACCTTGCCGGCGCCCGCGATCGCCACCCGCCGGTTCGCCGTCCCGCTCCGCTCGGCGGCCCCGTCCTGTTCGGTGCCCCCGGTACGCGCGTCCGGATCCGCGGTCATCGCAGGTCCTCGTCTCTCGTCGTCAGTCGTGCCGGCGTCGCCAGTGGTGCCCGCGTCGTCAGTCGTGGTCGGGGCCGGTGCGGATGATCGCGTCCGCCTCGGTGGCCCGCGCCTTGGCGACCGCGATGTGCAGGACGTCGCCGTCCTGCACCATGGTCCGCCCGTCGGGGAGCAGGCCGTCGCCGAACCGGGTCACGCACGCCACCCTGACCTCGGCCCGGGCCTCCAGCTCGGCGAGCCGCCGTCCCACCCAGCCGCGCGCCGGCGTGACCGCCGTGAGCAGCACCGAGCCGGACGTGTCCGTCCACTCGGGGGTGACGGCGTCCGGGACGAGACGACCGAGGATCTGGTCGCGCGTCCAGCGCACCGTGGCGACGGTGGGGATGCCGAGGCGTTCGTAGACCTCGGCCCGCCGGGGGTCGTAGATGCGGGCCACCACCCGCTCCACGCCGAACATCTCCCGGGCGACCCGGGCGGAGATGATGTTCGAGTTGTCCCCGCTGGAGACCGCGGCGAACGCGGCCGCCCCGGCGATGCCGGCCTCGACGAGGGTGTCCCGGTCGAAGCCCATGCCGGTCACCGCCCGTCCGCCGAAGCCGGCCGACAGGCGATTGAACGCGGCCGGGTTCTGGTCGATGACGGCCACCGAGTGGCCGAGCCGCTCGACGGCACCAGCCAGGGATGAGCCGACACGGCCGCAGCCGAGGATCACGACGTGCACGGGAGGTGAGCGTAGTCCGATCGGGGTTGCCCGGTCGATGTCTGTCGGCCACCCGTCCTGGCAGCTCATCGGGCACGTGTGTCGCTATGGCCGGGTTGGAGTGCGCCACGTCACACACACTGGGGAGGTGGGATCGGGGTCGGTAGCATCGCCGCGTGGCGCTCACAGACCGACTGAAGCGCGGATTCGTCGGTCGCCCCATCGGCTCGGACCGACTCGGTGAGACATTGCTGCCCAAGCGGGTCGCGCTCCCCGTGTTCGCCAGCGACGCGCTCTCATCGGTCTCCTACGCGTCGGAGGAGATCCTTCTCGTCCTCGCGCTCGGCGGACTCACGCTGCTGCACTACACGCCGTGGATCGCGGGCGCGGTCGTGATCCTCATGCTGACCGTGGTGGCGTCGTACCGGCAGAACGTGCACGCCTACCCCAGCGGCGGCGGCGACTATGAGGTGGCCTCGGTCAACCTCGGCCCCCGCGCCGGCCTGATGGTCGGCAGCGCCCTGCTGGTGGACTACGTGCTCACCGTCGCCGTGTCGGTGTCCGCGGGTGTCGCGAACCTGACATCGGCGGCGACGGGGCTCGCCGAGCACAAGGTGCTCATCGCCAGCCTCCTGGTCGTGCTGCTCACGCTGGTCAACCTGCGCGGTGTGCGTGAGTCCGGGTCGGCGTTCGCCGCGCCGTCCTACGCGTTCATCCTCGGCATCCTCGTGATGATCGTGACGGGGCTGGTGCAGACCGTCTTCGGGGACGCACCGCGGGCCGAGAGCGCCGGTTATGAGGTCCACGCGGAGCAGAACTTCGCCGGCCTGGCCCTGCTCTTCCTGGTTCTGCGCGCCTTCGCGTCGGGCTGCACGGCGCTGACGGGTGTCGAGGCGATCAGCAACGGCGTGCCCGCCTTCCGCCGGCCGAAGAGCCGCAACGCCGCCACCACGCTGCTGATGATGGGCGTCATCGCCGTCACCATGTTCGTCGGCGTGACGGCGCTGGCCCTCATCTCGGACGTCCACATCGCCGAGAACCCGGCGGACCTCATCGGGGCGCACGGCGAGCAGCGGACCGTCGTCGCCCAGATCGCGGCCGCGGTGTTCGGGGACGGCTCGGTGGGCTTCATCTACGTGGCCGCGGTGACCACGCTCATCCTCATTCTGGCGGCCAACACCGCCTTCAACGGCTTCCCGGTGCTCGGCTCGATCCTCGCGCGCGACGGCTACCTGCCCCGCCAGCTGCACACCCGCGGCGACCGGCTCGCCTACTCCAACGGGATCGTGCTGCTGGCCGGGTTCGCGATCCTGCTCATCGTCGTGTTCGACGCGCAGGTCACGGCGCTGATCCAGCTCTACATCCTCGGTGTGTTCATCTCGTTCACCCTCAGCCAGACCGGGATGGTCCGGCACTGGGCGCGCCTGCTGCGCGAATCCGACCTGGCCGCCCCCGACGGCTCCGCCCCGCTGGTGGCGGGCGGCGGGCGGAGGGCCGAGCACGGTGGCGAGCGGAATGGTGACCCGCTGGCCGGCGGCGTGCCGCTGGACGCGAGCATGCGCCGCAGGATCCGCCGCTACCAGGCCATCAGCTTCCTCGGGGCGTGCCTGACCGGGGCCGTGCTCATCCTCGTGCTGCTCACCAAGTTCACCCGCGGGGCCTGGATCGTCTGCATCGCGATCCCGGTGATCTACCTGGGCATGCAGGCCATCCACCGGCACTACGACCGGGTCGCCACCGAGCTGACGCCCGAGCCCGGGCCGCCGACCCTGCCGTCCCGGGTGCACGGGGTGGTCCTGGTCAGCAAGATGCACGCGCCGACCCTGCGCGCGCTGGCCTACGCGAAGGCCACGAAGCCGCACACGCTGGTCGCCGTCACCGTGGCCGTCGACCCGGCCGAGACGGAACGGCTGCGCCAGGCCTGGGAGGAACGCGGTATCAAGATCGATCTCGTTGTACTGGCGTCGCCGTACCGGGAGGTGACCCGCCCGGTCCTCGACTACGTCGCCCGCATCCGGCGGGAGAGCCCGCGCGACGTGACCGCGGTGTTCGTCCCGGAGTACGTCGTCGGGCGCTGGTGGGAGCACCTGCTACACAACCAGAGCGCGCTGCGGCTCAAGGCCCGGCTGCTCTTCCAGCCCGGGGTGATGATGATCAGTGTCCCGTGGCAGCTCGCGTCCAGCTCGCACGCGCAGACCAGGCAGGAGTCGGTCGGCGCGGGCGCGGTCAGACGGGGCAGCGCGGCCCCGCCCGGGCACTTCCGGCCCGGGCGCCGGGGGCCGGGGCCGGGGAGCGCTGGTGGCGGTGACGCCGCCGTGACCGCGAACCCGCCGGCCAGTTCAAACGCGGCGCCGCCCGGGGATGCCCCGTGAGCGGGCGCCCGGCGCGGCCGTCCAGCGGGACCAGGCGACACCCCGCGGCACCGGACGGCACGGCGGAGCGGACCGGACGGCCGGTCCGGCACCGCGCCGGCGACGCCGCCCGGGACCGCGCCGGCGATACCAGCCGGGACCGGCCGGAGCGGGCCGATCGGGACCGGACCGACAGGGTGGGCGGGGTGACGCGCCCCGTCCCCGTCCCGCCCGGCGAACTGGTGGAGCTTGACGTCGGCCCGGTCGCGCACCGTGGGCTCTGTGTGGCCCGCGCCGGCGGTCGGGTCGTGTTCGTGCGTCACGCGCTGCCCGGCGAGCGGGTACGGGTCCGGATCA
The DNA here is from genome assembly GCF_949319125.1 of Frankia sp. Hr75.2. Taxonomy (NCBI): domain Bacteria; kingdom Bacillati; phylum Actinomycetota; class Actinomycetes; order Frankiales; family Frankiaceae; genus Frankia; species Frankia sp. Hr75.2. The sequence goes on from NZ_CASGGV010000288.1 coordinate 78,120, forward strand.
CCGACGTCTCCCACGACCGTTACTGGCGCGCCGACGCCGTCGAGATCCTCGTCGCCTCCCCGGACCGGGTGGCGCCCCCCTGCCCGCACGCGCGTCCCGGCGGGTGCGGAGGGTGCGACTGGCAGCACGCCACGCCCGCCGCGCAGCGCCGGCTCAAGGCACGGGTGGTCGAGGACGCGCTGCGGCGGCTGGCCGGCCTCGAGCGCGCCGTGCTGGTCGAGGCGTTGCCGTCGGAGGGGCCCGACGGGCTGGGCTGGCGCACCAGGATGCGCTTCTCGCGGACGCCCGACGGCGGCGTCGGGCTGCGCGCGCACCGCTCCCACGAGGTGGTGCCCACTCCCGACTGCAAGATCGCTCATCCGCTGCTCGCCCGGGTGATCGCCGACCCGGTCTTCCTGACCGGCGACGGCTCGCCCGAGGTGACCGGCCAGGCGGTGGAGCTTGTGGCGATGCCCGGCGACGCCGTGGCGTACTCGACGCGGTCCGGCGGGTGGCGCGTCACCGAGACCGGCCTCGCCGCCGACGCCGAGGGCCCCGGTCCTGACCGCGGCGAGCCGGCGCCGGTCGAGGTGGTCGAGACGGTCGAAGGCCGCGAGTTCCGGCTGGAGCCGGGGGTCTTCTGGCAGGTCCACCCGGCCGCCGCGGCGACGCTGGTCGCCGCGGTGCGCGAGGCGGCCGCGGCCGCGGCGGGGGACACGGCCCTCGACCTGTACTGCGGGGCGGGGCTGTTCGCCGCGTTTCTCGCCGAGGCGGTCGGACCGACCGGGCGGGTCATCGCGCTGGAATCCGACGAGGCCGCCGTCCGCTCCGCCGCGCGGAGCCTGGCGGATCTGCCCTGGGTGTCGCTGCGTTCCCTGCGGGTGACCCCGGCGACGGTCCGCGGCCTCGTCGGCGCGGCGGACCAGCCGGCCGCGCCCGCCGACGGCCTCCCGGCCGGCGGCGCCACGCCCGGCCCGGCCCGGCGGGCGGTGGACGTCGCGGTGCTCGACCCGCCGCGGACCGGCGCGGGTCGTGAGGTCATGACCGAGCTTCTCGCGCACCGGCCGCGCCGGGTCGTCTACGTGGCCTGCGACCCCGCCGCGCTCGCGCGGGACGTGGCGGTCGCGGCGGGCGAGGGGTATCGGCTCACCGAGCTCCGCGCGTTCGACCTGTTCCCGATGACCTCGCACGTGGAGTGCGTGGCGACCTTGGAGCCCGCGCCCGCGGGCGCGACCGGTGCCGCGGGCGCGACCGGTGCCGCGGGCGCGACCGGTGCCGCGGGCGCGACCGGCTCCGAGGACGCGACCGGCTCCGTGGAGCCGGCCCGGCCAGGCACGGGCAGCACGGCGCTACCGCGATGACCGTTGACGGCCACGTGGCCGCGCCGCAAGGCTTTGTGTTCATGCCCCGAACGCCGCCCGGCTCCCAGTCGTCGCTGCGCGCCGCCAACCGGGACCGGGTCCTGGGCGTGCTGCGGCGGGAGGGCAGCCTCGCCCAGGCGGAGATCGCGCGGCTGACCGGGCTGTCCCCGGCGACCGTCTCCAACATCGTCGGTGAGCTCCGCGAGAGTGGGGACGTCGACGCGCGCCCCGCGGTGAGCGGCGGGCGGCGGGCGGTCCGGGTGTCGCTGTCGCGGCGGTCCGGAGTCGTGATCGGGCTCGACTTCGGCCACCGCCACCTGCGGGTCGCCATCGGCGACCTCGCGCACGAGGTGCTGGCCGAGGACGTCGTCGACATCGACGTCGATCACCAGGCCCAGGAGGGCATCGCGACGGCCGGCCGGCTGGTCGACGACCTACTCGGGCGGCTCACCGTCGACCGGGCGGACGTGGTCGGCGTGGGCATGGGCCTGCCCGGCCCGATCGACGCGGTCACCGGCGCCGTCGGATCCTCGGCGATCCTGCCCGGATGGGTCGGCGTGCCCGCCGCCGCGCAGATGTCGGAGCGGCTCGGGCTGCCCGTCCGGGTCGACAACGACGCCAACCTCGGTGCCCTCGCCGAACTGCACTGGGGCGCCGGCCAGGGCGTCCGCGACCTCGCCTACCTCAAGGCCTCCACCGGCGTCGGCTCCGGCCTGGTCATCGACGGGCGCGTCCACCGCGGCGGAGCGGGAACCGCGGGCGAGATCGGGCATACCACGCTGGACGAGAACGGCTCGGTCTGCCGCTGCGGAAACCGCGGCTGCCTGGAGACGATCGTCGGAACGTCGGTGCTGCTCGAGTCGCTGCGCACGAGCCACGGGCCGGACCTCACCGTGCGCGGGATGATCGACCGCGCGGTCGCCGGTGACGCGGGATGCGCCCGCGTGGTCTCGGACGCCGGCCGGGCCATCGGGAACGCGGCCGCGAACCTGTGCAACCTGCTGAACCCCCAGATGATCGTCGTGGGCGGCGACCTCGCGGCGGCGGGGGAGACCCTGTTGGAACCGATGCGCCAGGTGGTGCACCGCTTCGCCGTTCCGGCGGCCGTCCCGACAATCGTGGCCGGCGTGCTCGGCGAGCGTGCGGAGGTCCTCGGCGCCCTCGCGCTGGTGCTGCGCGAGGGCGAGCCGATCCCGCGCTGACCGGGCGCCAATCCTGACCGGCGCCGCGCTGACCCCTCCGGCCTGACGGGCGCGTCCGCGCAGGCCCAGCTCCGGAGTACCAGCTCAGGGCGTGTTCCGGCCCCACCGCCGCGACCCTGAGTCGCCGATCTGTTCCTTCGGGTCGTGATGCCATCGGAACATGAATGAGAAACTTTGCGGACCTAATCCTTGTATTCAAGTCTTGACGGCAAAGTCATCCTCTCCGCAGACTGCCACCAGAGCGTGACCGGTTCGCTCCGGCACGCAGCAGCGAACTCGGGAGGGGCGCGTGGCAGACAACTCGCTCGACGACGGGGTACCTCGGCGCGGTCGGATGCGCGGCCATGCGGGGAGACGGCGAGGTCGCCTTTTCGCGGCCGCGTCGGTGGCGGTCATGGTCGTGCTGGCCGCCGTGGGATGCACGTCGGACTCGTCCGATGACGAGGCGCCCCAGGGAGGATCCGAGAGCGGAACCATCGCGCTCCTGTTACCCGAGACCCAGACGACCCGCTACGAATCGGCCGACCGCCCCTACTTCGAGGCGCGGATGGCGAAGATCTGCCCCGACTGCAAGGTGCTGTACTCGAACGCCGACCAGGACTCGGCCGCCCAGCAGAACCAGGCCGAGCAGGCCATGACCAACGGCGCCAAGGTCCTCGTCCTGGACCCGGTGGACGGCGAGGCCGCGGCGGTGATCGCCCGCAACGCGCGAGACCGTGGCGTGCGCGTGGTCTCCTACGACCGGCTCATCCAGAAGGCGCCCGTCGACGCCTACGTCTCCTTCGACAACGAGAAGGTCGGCCAGTTGCAGGGCCAGTCGCTCCTCGACGCGATCGGCGACCGGGCCGGCGCCGGCAAGGTCATCATGATCAACGGCTCGCAGGACGACCCGAACGCCCAGCAGTTCAAGGACGGCGCGCTGTCGGTCCTGGAGGGCAAGGTGACGATCGGCTTCGACACGTTCACCCCCGACTGGTCTCCCGACACCGCCGGTCGGGAGATGGACCAGGCGATCACCACCGTCGGCCGGGAGAACATCGTCGGGGTCTACGCCGCGAACGACGGCATGGCCGGCGCCGTGGTCGCCGCGCTGCGCCGGGCGAACGTGACGCCGCTGCCGCCCGTCACCGGCCAGGACGCCGAACTCGCCGGGGTACAGCGCGTACTCGCCGGAGATCAGCACATGACCGTCTACAAGGCCATCCGCCCCGAGGCGGAGCAGGCGGCCGACCTGGCGCTCGCGCTGCTGCGCGGTGAGCCCGTCGACACGATCGCGACCGGGCGCGTCGACAACGGCAACGGTCAGGTTCCCTCCGTCCTGCTGGAACCGGTCGCGGTCACCCGGGACACCGTCGCCGAGACGGTGGTGAAGGACGGCTTCCTCGCCAAGGCCGACCTGTGTGCCGGCACGTACGCGACGGCCTGCGCGTCCGCCGGCATCTCCTGACCTCGCGTCCCGTCCCCGGGATCCGCGGTGAGCTGCTTTGCCGGCGGCTCACCGCGGATCCCCTCGTGGCTGTTCCTGGAAGGCACGGGCCCGTCATGTCCGATCTGGTGTTGTCCCTACGTGGGATCTCCAAGCGTTTCGGCGCGGTGCAGGCGCTCACCGACGTCGACCTGGACCTGCGCGCCGGGGAGGCGCTCGCCCTCGTCGGCGACAACGGCGCCGGCAAGTCCACGCTGGTCAAGTGCATCTCCGGCGTCTCGCCGCCGACCGGCGGGGAGATCTGGTTCGCCGGCCGCCCGGCACGCCTCGAGCGCCCGCAGGACGCGGTGGCTCTCGGGATCGCGACCGTCTACCAGGATCTCGCGCTCTGCGACAACCTCGACGTCGTCAACAACCTCTTCCTCGGCCGCGAGCGGCGCCGCCGGCTGGGCCGGTTCGCCGGCGCGCTCGACGAGATCGGCATGGAGCGCAGCGCGCTGGACCTCCTGCGCACCCTGGCGGTGAGCATCCCGAGCGTGCGCATCCCGGTGGCGTCGCTGTCCGGCGGCCAGCGGCAGTCCGTCGCGATCGCGCGCTCGCTGCTCGGTGATCCGGCGGTGGTCCTGCTCGACGAGCCGACCGCCGCGCTGGGCGTGGCGCAGACCGAGCAGGTGCTCGACCTCATCGTCCGGCTGCGCGAGCGCGGCCTGGCCGTACTCGTGATCAGCCACAACCTCGCGGACGTCTTCGCCGTGTGCGACCGCGTCGCAGTGCTCCGGCTCGGCCGCAACGCCGGCACGTTCGACATCGGCTCCGCCTCCCGGGAGGACGTCGTGGCCGCGATCACCGGCGCCGACACGGCCCACGGGACGGGCCGGGCGGAGGTGCGTTCGCGATGAGTGAGCTCGCGCCCGGCGCCGCCGAGCCCGCAGCCGGCTCCGCCCAGTCGGACCCCGTCCAGTCGAACCCCGCCCACCCGAACCCCGCCCACCCGAACCCCGCCCAGCCGGTTCCCGCCGCGGGGGCGGTCGGTGTCGTCGCGCCCGGGCGGGGTGACGCGGCGGTCGACCCGCGCCTGCTCTTCGCCGGCCCGGGCCTGCGCGGCCTGGCGGACTCGGCGCTGCGCCACGTGCGCGCGGGCGAGCTCGGCTCGCTACCGGTCATCGTCGGGCTCGTCGTGATCTGGACGATCTTCCAGTTCCAGAACTCGAACTTCCTCACCTCCTACAACCTCACGAACCTCGCACTGCAGGTCGCCGCGACCGGGACGATCGCCACCGGCGTCTTCCTCGTCCTGCTGCTCGGCGAGATCGACCTGTCGGTCGGCTGGGTCAGTGGGCTGTGCGCGTCGGTCATGGCGGTGCTGTCGGTGCGCCACGGGTGGGCGCCGGTTCTGGCGATCGTGGCCGCGCTGGTCGTCGGCGCCGCCGTAGGTGCCCTGCAGGGCAGCCTGTTCGCCGTGTTCGGCGTCCCGTCCTTCGTCGTGACGCTGGCGGGCTTCATCGCCTGGCAGGGCGTGCAGCTCAAGGTGCTCGGCCGGGACGGATCGCTCAACCTGCCGGACAGCGAGATCACGAAGCTGACGTCCACCTTCTTCACCGACGCCACCGGATGGGTGATCGCCGGGATCGCCGTGGCCGGGTATGCCGGTGCCCAGCTCGCCGAGGTCCGCGGCCGCCGTCGGGCCGGGCTGCGGCCCCGCCCGATCGCGGAGGTCGCGGTGCGGGTGGTCGTCGTGGGCGGCGCGCTCATCGCGGCGGTGGCGATCCTCAACGACGACCGCGGGCTGCCGCTGGCGCTGCTGATCTTCGGCTGCCTGGTGCTGCTGGTGGACCTGGTTTCGCGGCGCACCAGCTACGGCCGCCACCTGTACGCCGTCGGCGGCAACGTCGAAGCGGCGCGCCGGGCCGGCATCAACGTGCGCGCGCTGCGCGTCTCGGCGTTCGCCGCCGCGTCCTGCCTGGCCGGCGTCGGCGGTGTCCTCGCCGCCGCGCGGCTGACGAGCGTCACGCAGGCCTCCGGCGGCAGCGACACGCTGCTCAACGCGATCGCCGCGGCGGTGATCGGCGGGACGAGCCTGTTCGGCGGGCGCGGTCGAGCCTGGTCGGCGCTGCTCGGCATCCTGGTGATCGGTTCGATCGCCAACGGGATGGACCTGCTCGGTCTCGACCAGTCGGTCAAGTTCATCATCACCGGGTCGGTCCTGCTCGCCGCGGTGCTTCTGGACGCGGCCGCGCGCCGGGGGAGGCAGGCGAGTGGCCGCGGGTGAGCCGCCCGAGTCCCCAACGGCGCTGACCGTGTGTAATCGCGAGCGAGCCGATCAGGGGTGCCCATAACGGCCGTTCACATGTGACGGCGACGTGACAACAAGATGACAGACCCAGCAGCGTTCGTGCGAAGGGCCCGCCGGCCCGGGAAAAAAGCCCCGCCGGCGGGCCCTTGTGGCGTCGGGAGCGGCCCGGCGTGGGGCCGCACGCCAGGCCCTCCGACGCGTCATGCCTGGTTCCCGGGCTCTCTTCACCGACTACTCGTCGCACATTACCGACAAGGGGGAGGTGGATTCTACCGCGACCCGGCGAAATATCTGACGCTCTTCGGGCAGCTCACATGTCGGGAGCCTGTCTGCGGAGCCCGGGGTGCCCTGCGTAGACTTTGCCGGACCCGGACCGATCCCCTTTCGGGGGAGGGAGAGCACGCCGTGTCGCTTCTGTCGACGATCGACAGCCCGCAGGACGTCAAGCGCCTCGACCATGAGGAGCTGGTGACGCTCGCGGCTGAGATCCGTGATTTCCTCATCCACGCGGTTGCCCGCACAGGCGGCCACCTAGGGCCGAATCTGGGCGCTGTAGAACTGACTCTCGCAATCCACCGAGTGTTCGATTCACCATTCGACCGTGTCCTCTGGGACACGGGCCACCAGTCCTATGTTCACAAGATTCTGACCGGCCGCCGGGAGCAGTTCGACCGCCTCCGTCAGCGCGGCGGGCTCTCCGGCTACCCGAGCCAGGCCGAGTCCGAGCACGACATCATCGAGAACTCGCACGCCTCCACGGCGCTGTCGTACGCCGACGGGCTGTCCCGCGCCTACGAGCTGCGCGGGGAGAACCGGGCCGTCGTCGCGGTCGTCGGCGACGGGGCGCTGACCGGCGGAATGTGCTGGGAGGCGCTGAACAACATCGCCGCCAGCGACCGGCAGGTCGTCATCGTCGTCAACGACAACGGCCGGTCCTACTCACCCACCATCGGCGGCCTCGCCGACCACCTCGCGTCGCTGCGCCTGGCGCCCGAGTACGAGCAGGTCCTGGACGTCGTCAAGCAGGTGCTGGGCCGCACCCCGCTCGTCGGCGCGCCGCTGTTCGACGCCCTGCACGGCATCAAGAAGGGCATCAAGGACGTCGTCACCCCGCAGGGCATGTTCGAGGACCTCGGGCTGAAGTACGTCGGCCCGGTCGACGGCCACGACGTGGTCGCCATGGAGTCGGCGCTGCGCCGGGCCAAGGACTTCGGTGGCCCGGTGATCGTCCACGCCATGACCCGCAAGGGCTTCGGGTACCCGGCGGCCGAGCAGGACGACGCCGACAACTTCCACGCCGTCGGCGTCATCGACCCGCTGACCGGTAAGCCGAAGTCGGCAGCCAAGGGCGCCACCTGGACCTCGATCTTCTCCGAGGAGATCGTCCGGATCGGTTCCGAGCGGCCCGACGTGGTCACCATGACCGCGGCGATGCTCCAGCCGGTCGGCCTGAAGTCGTTCGCCAAGGCCTTCCCGGACCGGGTCTTCGACGTCGGCATCGCCGAGCAGCACGCGGTCACCTCGGCCGCCGGCCTGGCCATGGGCGGTCTCAAGCCCGTCGTGTGTATCTACGCGACGTTCCTGAACCGCGCCTTCGACCAGGTCCTCATGGACGTCGCCATGCACCGCCAGCCGGTGACCTTCGTGCTCGACCGCGCCGGGATCACCGGCGAGGACGGCGCGTCCCACAACGGCATGTGGGACATGTCCTTCCTGCAGGTCGTGCCGGGTCTGGCGATCGCCGCCCCGCGTGACGCCGCGACCCTGCGCGCCGAGCTCGACGAGGCGGTCTCCAACACCGACGGCCCGACGGTCGTGCGTTACCCCAAGGGCAAGGTCGCCGCGGACTCCCCGGCGATCGACCAGGTCGGCGGGGTCGACGTCCTCTACCGGGCGCCGGCGGCCGCGCGGCACCGCGAGGTGCTGCTCGTCTCGATCGGCGCGATGGCCCCGACCTGTCTGGACGTCGCCGAGCGTGTCGCCAGCCAGGGCATCGGCATCACCGTGGTCGACCCGCGGTGGGTCAAGCCGCTCGACCCGGCGCTGGTCGACCTCGCCCGTGACCACGACCTCGTCGTCACCGTCGAGGACAACGGGCGGGTCGGTGGCGTCGGTGCCTGCGTCGCGCAGCTGCTGCGGGACGCCGACGTCGACGTCCCGGTGCGTGAGTTCGGGGTCGCCCAGCGCTTCCTCGACCACGGCAAGCGCGACGACGTGCTGGCCGAGGTCGGCCTCGCCCCGCAGGACCTGGCCCGCAAGGTGATCGAGGCGGTCGCCAAGCGCCAGCACGCCCTCATGGGCGACGAGGTCGGCGCGGACGAGTCCAACCAGACCCCCGCCGGCGGCGGTCAGGCCTGACCGGCCGGGCCTGACCGGCAGGGCCCGCTCGGCCGGTCACGACCGGCCGGGCCTGGACCGGCCAGGCCTGACCGGCGCGGGGCCGGGTCGCGCCCGTGTGCGCCCGGCGCGGGTGCCGTCCGGTGGACGCCTTAGGCTGACCCGGTGAGTCGGCGTCCCGCGCACCGCGAATCCCCGTCCGCCATGGCTGGCGGGGACGTCGTGCGTGGGCCCGCCGTCGCACCGGCGGCGGGCCCCGACGAGGCCCGCCCGGCGGAGGAACCGGCTGCCCCCGCCGCCCGTCGGGGCGTGCGGTGGTGGGTGGTCCGCGCAGCCCTGGTGCTCGCCGCCGCGCTTCTGGTCGTGGCGCTGGTCGGCCAGTGGAACGACGTCCGGGACTCGCTGGGCGACCTGACCGTTCTCGGTGTCGTCGGCTCCGGCGTGGCGACGACGCTCGCGGTCGGCGCCACCGTCCTGTCCTGGCGTGCCGTGCTCGCCGGGCTCGGTGCGCTGCTGCCGCTGCGCGCCGCCGTCCGGATCTTCTGCGTCGGCCAGATCGGTAAGTACATTCCGGGCAGTGTGTGGCCCGTCCTCGCCCAGATGGAGCTCTCCCGCGACTACGGGGTCTCCCGGCCGAAGTCGGCCCTGGCGAGTCTTGTGGTGCTCGCGCTGGCGGTGCCCTGCGGCGGTCTGGCTGCGGCCGTCACCCTGCCCTTCTCCTCCCGCGACGCGCTCGCCGACTACTGGTGGGCGCTGGCGGTGGTGCCCGTCTTCGCGGTGGTGCTCTACCCTCCGGTGCTCGCCAGACTGCTGGCGGTCGCGTTCCGGTTGCTACGCCGCCCGCCGCTGACCGAGCCGCTGACCGCCCGCCCCATCGCCGTCGGCGCCGGCTGGCTGCTGGGCAGCTTCGCCTGCTACGGCGTGGGGACCTGGCTGCTGGTCCGTGACCTGCAGCCGGAGGTCGGCGGCGCCCGGCTGGTGGCGCTGTGCGTCGGCGCCTACGCCCTGGCCTGGACCGCGGGCTTCCTGGTGCTCGTCCTGCCCGCGGGCGCGGGCGTGCGCGAGGCCGTACTGGTGCTTGCCCTGGCCCCGGCGCTGCCGAGTGGCCCGTCGACGCTGATCGCTCTTGTCGCGCGCCTGCTCGCCACGGTCGCCGACATCGTCTGGGCGCTGGTCGGGGTGGCGCTGCGCCCGCGTGGCGAGGCGGTCGCCAGTAGGCCGGAGGACCTCGCCGGGTCGGGCCAGGCCGGCCCACGGGCCGGGGGCGCCGCGGCCGTCGCCCAGCCGGCGCCGAGTAACCGCTGACCCGCGCACCGGCGTGGGAATGTCGCCGTTCCGCACCGTCAATGATCGGAAGCGTGACCGGTGAGGTGCCCAGAGCGATGTCCTCCGTATTCGGATCATCGATCGGGTGTCCTTACGGGCGGAGTTCAGGAAACTGTGGCGCCCCAGCTTTTTCGCCGGAGGTGACGCTCAGCGTTGAAGCGGCCGGTGATGCTTTTGTCCTGGGGGGCTTCGGCGGCCTGATGCGCCGGGTGGGTTTTTGTCGGTGGCCTGTTCCGACTGATGCCGCGAACCGGGGCGAATCGGTGGGATCCAGCTACTGATCGCGCCGCCGAGTATCGATTCTCCGCAGGCGGGCGCAAACGACGTCCGGGTACGGATCACCGTGGTCGGTGATCCGTACCCGGACCCGCTTCAGACGGACGACGGCCGGCCGACCACGGGCAGGGCCCGGGGTGCCGCGGGCGTGGCGGGTGCCGCAGGCGTCGCGGATGCTGCCGTCCTCGCGGGCGCTGCCGTCCTCGTGGGCGACGGCAGCAGCGTGGCCACTGCCGCGGCGGTGAGCAGGACGGCCGCCCCCACCCACAGCGCGGGCCGGGTGCCGTCCACGAACGCCCCCGGGCTCCCGTAGCCGCCGTTCGCGGCGAAGACCGAGGCCAGCACCGCGACCCCCAGGACGCCGCCGAGCTCGCGCATCGCGTTGTTCGTGCCGGAGGCGAGACCCTCCTGCTCCGCCGGGACCGAACCGAGGGCCACCGACGCGACCGGAACGAAGAACAGCGCCATGCCCACACCGGCCAGGACGAAGGGCGGGACGAGCCCGGCGTAGTCGGCCCCGGTGTCCAGGATCGTCGCGAGCCAGGCCAGGCTCACGGCCTCGATCGCCATACCGGCCACGATCAGCGGGCGCCCGCCGATCCGATCCGAGAGCGGTCCGGCGATCGGGGCGATCAGCAGGGGCATCGCGGTCCAGGGCAGCGTGCGGATGCCGGCCTCGAGGGGCGAGTAGTCGAAGACGTTCTGCAGGGCCTGCGCCAACAGGAAGATCGACCCGAACATGCCGACCGAGAACAGCAGCGACACGGCGTTCACCGCCGCGAACCCGCGGCGGCGGAACAGGGCCATCGGCAGCATGGGGCTCCCGCCGCGCCGGGCCACGCGCCGCTCCCAGGCGATGAAGGCGCCGACCCCGGCCGCGCCGGCCAGCAGTGACGTCAGGACGGCCGGGCTCGTCCACCCGTGGCTCTCACCGCGGACCAGCCCGAGTGTGACGCCGAGCAGCCCGGCGGAGATGATCGCGACCCCCGGCAGGTCCAGCCGTCCGGCCGGCCCGCGGGACTCCGTGAGCCTGCGCAGCGCGAGCGGGACCGTCACCAGGCCGATCGGCACGTTCAGCCAGAAGATCCACTGCCAGCTCGCCCCCTCGGTGATCGCGCCACCGACCAGGGGCCCGACGGCCACGGCAAGCCCGGACATCGCCCCCCACACGCCGAGCGCGGCGCCCCGGCGCTCGGGTGGGACCGCCGCCGACAGCAGCGTCAGGCTCAGTGGCAGGACCAGCGCCGCGCCGACGCCCTGCATGGCCCGGGCGGCGATGAGCGCCTCGATGGACGGGGCGAGCGCCGCGCCGAGGCTGCCCAGGGTGAACACCCCGAGCCCGGTGGCGAACACGGCCCGCCGCCCGAGCCGGTCGCCGAGCGCGGCGCCGGTCAGCAGCAACACCGCGAACGGCAGCGTGTAGGCGTTCACCACCCATTCCAGGCCCTCCAGGCCCGCCCCGAGGTCGTCGCGGATCTGGGGAAGTGCGGTGGTGACCACCAGGTTGTCCAGGGCCACCATGAACGCCGTTATGGACGTCACGACGAACGTCCAGACGGTGGCGGATCGCTTGTCGGTCACGAGTTCCCTCCAAGGTCTTGAGTGCTCACTACCTTCGTTGGATAGTGATTGGTCACTAGATTCGTGGTGTGGACGAGGGTGCGGACAGGTGGAACGGGTGCGAGGGAGGCGAACGCGGGTCTGGAACGGCGTGGGCCGACCCAGGCCGGTCTAGCTGCAGATCTCCCGGGCCCAGCGGTCGCCGATCTCCTGCAGGTTCATCGCGGCCACGACGTTGAGCAGCATGCCGTGCCCGAAGAACGTGCGCAGTTCCTCGTCGTCGCATCCGCTGACGCGTTCGACGGTCTGCCACAGGTCCCGGAAACCCTGCCGGGTGACCTCCTGGATGTCCGGGTCACCGCAGGAGGCGTAGCTCTGCATCTGCATGAGCAGGTAGGTGCGGTCGGTGAGCAGCTCGTCGTAGGCGGACCCGATCGCCGTCAGGGCGTCGGCGCCGACCAGGTCGCCCGCCGCGGTCTCGAAGCGTTCGCGAGTCAGGGTGAAGGTGGCCCGGACGGCCGCCAGGAACAGTTCCTTCTTGGTGGGGAAGAGTCGGAACAGATAGGGCTGGGAGATGCCGGCACGGCTGGCGATCGCCTCGGTGGACGTGCCGGTCAGGCCGCCCAGGGCGAACTCCTCGACGGCCGCCGCGAGCACCACCGCGCGTCGTTGCTCCGCGCTCATCCGGGTGCCGGTGCCGCCGGTTGTCCTTGGGGCCACAACCTCAAGGTAGTGGTCACTCAATAACCAAGTCAAGGAGAATGTCGACCCGGAGCGCGGCGGATCCGAACGGCGGCCTCGGGCGGGCACTCCGGGCGGGCAGTGCCGGTGTCCGCCCGGAGTGCCCGCCCGATCAGGCGACGGTGGCGACGCCCGGAGGGTTGAAACGGCGACCGGTCACGCGTTCGCTGATGCCGGTGCGGTCCAGGTACGGGGTGATGCCGCCGAGGTGGAAGGGCCAGCCGGCGCCGAGGATCATGCACAGGTCGACGTCCGTCGCCTCGGCCACGACGGCCTCGTCCAGCAGGAGCCTTATCTCCTGGGCCAGCGCCGAGAGCGCCGCCTCACGGACCTGCTCGGGCGTCATCGCCGCGCCCTCCCGAGCGGTCGGCGCGGTGCCGTCGTCCATGCTCCGGACGAGATCGGCGACCTCCGGGTCGACGATCTGCTCGCCGCCCGGTCCGGCCGTGTAGAAGCTGCTCTTCCCGGCGGCCACGACCCGCGCCAGGCCGTCCGGCGTGCGGAACCGGTCGGGCGTGGCCTGGTGCAGGGTCCGGGCCACGTGCAGTGCGACCGGCGGGCCGACCAGCGAGAGCAGGACCAGCGGCGACATCGGCAGTCCGAGCGGGTCGAGCGCGCCGTCGGCCTGTTCGATCGGGGTTCCGGTCTCGGTGGCCGCGAGCACCTCGCCCATGAACCGGGTGAGGAGGCGGTTCACCACGAAGGCCGGCGCGTCCGCGACCAGCACCGCGTTCTTCTTCAGCTGCTTCGCGACCTGCAGCGTGGTCGCGATCGCGGCGTCGTCGGTCCGCGGGGTGCGGACGACCTCGACCAGGGGCAGCACCGCCACCGGGTTGAAGAAGTGCAGCCCGGCGACCCGCTCCGGATGGGTCAGGTCGGCGGCCATCTCGGTCACCGAGAGGGCCGAGGTGTTGGTGAGCAGCAGCGTCTCCGGCTTCACCACGGACTCGAGCTCGGCGAGCACCGCCTTCTTGACCGACATGTCCTCGAAGACGGCCTCGATGATCAGGTCGGCGTCGGCGAACGCGTCCTTGGTCAGTGAGCCGGTCACGGAGGCCTTGAGCCGGTTCGCGCGGTCGTGGGAGATCCGCCCGCGCAGCAGCAGGTTGTCGATCTCGCTGTGGACGTGTGCGACTCCCGCGTCGAGACGCGCCTGGTCGAGGTCGGTGAGGACGACCGGCACCTCCAGCCGCTGGGCGAACAGCAGCCCGAGTTGGCTGGCCATCAGCCCCGCGCCGACCACGCCGACCTTGGTCACCGCCCGGGCCAGCGAGCGGTCGGGCCCGCCGACCGGCCGCTTGGCGCGCCGGTTCACCAGGTCGAAGGAGTAGAGCCCGGCGACGAGCTCCTCGCTGGACCCGAGATCGGCCAGCGCCGCCGTCTCGGCGGCGTACCCCGTGTCGGCGTCCGCGGTCTCCGCCAGGGCCATCAACTCGAGGGCGCGGTAGGCGGCCGGGGCCGCGCCGTGCAGCCGGGCGTCCGCGAGGACGCGGCCGCGCTCCAGCGCCGCGGCCCAGGCGGCACCCCGCTCGACGGGACGGCGGCCCTTGGCCGGGTCCACCTCGCCCCGCAGCACCTGGCCGACCCAGTGCAGCGCCTCCTCGAGGAAGTCCGCGGCATCCAGCAGGACGTCACCGAGGCCGAGCGCGAACGCCTTGGGGCCGCGCAGCGTCCGGTTCTGGCTGAGCGCGTTGTCGATCATGATGGTGACCGCGTTCTCCGGGCCGACCAGGCTCGGCAGCAGCTGGGTGCCGCCCCAGGCCGGCACCAGACCGAGGAAGACCTCGGGCAGCGCGATCGGCGCGGCACCGGCGGAGATCGCCCGGTAGTCGCAGTGCAGCGCCAGCTCCAGGCCGCCGCCCATCGCGGCGCCGTTGACCAGCGCGAAGGTGGGGACCCGCCGGTCGCCCAGCCGGCCCTCGCCGACCCGGCGCAGCGCGGTGTGCCCAAGCTCGCCGAGCGCGGTGAGCTTGGGCCGGACCTCGGCCGGGTCGGTCAGCGACGACCGGTAGGAGAGGTCCGCGCCGGCGCAGAAGATGAACGGCTTGCCGGTCACCGCCACCGCCGCCACCGGCGGGTCGTGGGCCTCGATCTCCTCGACGGCGGTGAGTAGCGACCGCAGCCCGCCCGGGCCGAAGGTGCTCGGGCGGGTGTGGTCCTGCCCGTTGTCCAGGGTGATGAGCGCGACCGGGCCGCTCACGCCGGGCAGTTGTGCGTACCGGACATGGGCCTGCGTGACGACCTCGTCCGGGTGTTCCAGGGTCATCGCGGCGCTGCTCATGCTCCTTCTCCCGTTCGGCCGAAGTGCGGGTTCTCCCAGATCGTCGTCGCTCCCATGCCGAAGCCCACGCACATCGCGGTCATCCCGTAGCGGACCTCGGGATGCTCCTCGAACTGGCGGGCCAGCTGGGTCATCAGCCGCACTCCGCTGGAGGCGAGCGGGTGCCCGTACGCGATGGCGCCGCCGTAGGGGTTGACCCGCGGGTCGTCGTCGGCGAGGCCGAAGTGTTCCAGGAAGGCGATCACCTGCACGGCGAAGGCCTCGTTCAGCTCGAACAGGCCGATGTCGTCGATGCTCAGGCCGGTGCGGGCCAGCGCCTTCTCCGTGGACGGGATCGGCCCGACCCCCATGACCTCGGGCGCCACACCGGCGAACCCGAACCCGACCAGCGACATCTTCCGGGTCAGGCCGAGCTCGGCGGCGACGTCCGCGGCGGCGAGCACGCAGCCGGTGGCGCCGTCGTTGATGCCCGCGGCGTTGCCCGCGGTGACCCGCCCGTGCGGCCGGAACGGTGTCCGCAGCCCGGCGAGGCCCTCGACGGTGGTGCCGGGCCGGGGCGGCTCGTCCGCGGTGACCAGCTCCCAGCCGCTGTCGACGTGCCGCGCGGCGACGGGGACGAGGTCGGGCTGAATCCTGCCGTCCGCGTACGCCTTGGCGGCCTTCGCCTGCGACGCGGCGGCGTACGCGTCCGCCCGGGCCCGGGTGATCCCCGGGAACCGGTCGTGCACGTTCTCCGCGGTCATGCCCATGACCAGCGCGGAGGAATCGACGAGACGCTCGGAGACGAACCGCGGGTTCGGGTCCACGCCCTCGCCCATCGGATGGCGCCCCATGTGCTCGACGCCGCCGGCGATGGCGATGTCGTAGGCGCCGACGGCGATCGCGGACGCGGTGGTGGTCACCGCCGTCACCGCGCCCGCGCACATCCGGTCGATGGCGTAGCCGGGCACCGACTCGGGCAGCCCGGCCAGGATGCCGGCGACCCGGCCGATGGTCAGGCCCTGATCGCCTATCTGGGTCGTCGCCGCGATCGCGACCTCGTCGACCCGCTCGGGCGGCAGCGCGGGATTGCGCCGCATCAGCTCGCGGATGACCCGGACCACCAGGTCGTCGGCCCGGGTCTCGGCGTAGACGCCCTTGGCCTTGCCGAAGGGAGTGCGTACACCGTCGACGAACACCACGTCACGGATCGAACCCTGCGCGCTGACGAACACCACCGGCCTCCTCGACGCCTCACCCGTGGGCGGCACGTGCGCGGCCCGCGGCAGACGGTGTCGGGCCGGCTGCCCGCAGTGGCGCCGGACCGCGACGGGAACAGCCTACGGCAGGAGTTACCCATGGGTAGGTAAGGGTCGGTACGTACCGCGCGTGCGGCCGGATCAGGACGCGGCGGGTTCCCCACCGGACGGCGGACGGCCGCCGGTCCGCCGCGTTCTCGCCCGCGCGGACCCGCCGCCCGCCGCGGCACCGGTGCCGGCCGTCCCGGAACCGGTGCCGCCCGCTCCGCCGCCGGCGGTCTCGCCGCCGGTGGCTCCGGGCGCGGCGGCGGTGCCCGCGGGCGGGTCCACCAGGGCCGCGGCCACCGCGGCCGCCGTCAGCTCGACCTGCCAGGGGCGGGCGCCACCCGTGGTCAGCGCGGCGGTCACCGTCTCGGTGTCCCGCGTGGCCGGGGGAGCCCAGGTGACCCGGCGGGCGAGTGCCGGCTCCAGCAGGTTCTCCACCGGCATGCCCTGATCCTCGGCGATCGCGTTCAGCGCCGCGCGCACACGGGCCAGCCGCGCCGCCGCCACGGGGTCACGTTCCGCCCAGCGGTTCTGCGGGGGGAGGCCGTCGCCGCCCGGGCCCGCGGTGCTCGGCAGCTGGTTCTCGGGCATCTCGGCGGCGGCGCGCAGGGCATCCATCCAGGTGGTCGCCGAGCGCCGCATCCGCTGCCCGGAGAAGATCGGCAGCCGGGTCAGCGCGGCGGCGTCCTCGGGGACCTTCAGTACCGCGTCCATGATCGCGCTGTCGGGCAGCACCCGGCCCGGCGCGATGTCGCGGGCGCGGGCGACCCGGTCTCGGGCCTGCCACATCGACCGGACGGCGGCGAGCTGGCGGCGGCTGCGCGCGCGGTGGATCCCGCTCGTGCGCCGCCACGGCTCGGCCCGCGGCTCCCGCGGCGGAGCGGCGGCGATCGCGCCGAACTCCTGCCGGGCGAACGCCATCTTGTTCTGCGCGACCAGCTCGCTCTCGAGCTGGTCGCGCAGCTCCACCAGCAGCTCCACGTCGAGAGCGGCGTAGCGCAGCCACGGTTCGGGCAGCGGGCGGGTCGACCAGTCGGCGGCGGAGTGCCCCTTCTCCAGCCCGAAGCCGAGCACCCGCTCGACCATGGCGCCCAGCCCCACCCGTTCGTAGCCCAGCAGACGGCCGGCGAGCTCGGTGTCGAACAGCGTCTTCGGGCGCAGGCCCAGCTCGGCCAGGCAGGGCAGGTCCTGGCTGGCGGCGTGCAGCACCCATTCCGTGTCGCCGACGGCGTCCTGCACGCCGCTCAGGTCGGGCAGTGCGATCGGGTCGATGAGCAGGGTGCCCGCGCCGGCCCGCCTGATCTGGACGAGGTAGGCGCGCTGGCTGTACCGGTAACCGGAGGCGCGCTCGGCGTCGAAGGCGACCGGGCCGGTGCCGGCGGCCAGCCGCTCGGTGGCGCGGGTGAGGTCCTGCGGGTCGTCGAGGACGGGCGGGACGCCACCGGCCGGCTCCAGCAGCGGGATGGGTACGGTTGCCGACTCTTCGACAGCGGCGGCAGCATCGATCGCCGCACCCTCACTGACCTGGTGCGTTGAGTCAGGAACCGTCGACGTCACGATCGGCGATGGTACGTGTGAATGACCGGCCTGGCAGCCCAGTCGGCCGAGCAATCGCACTAATTATACGCTTCGTGTTCGATGGTGGCTCCAAGGTAGTCGTCGCGGATGCGCTCCGTTGACATTCCCGGCGCGCAGTGTTCGGACGGGGAGGTTCGGATCTGCTCAGGCGCGGCGGGCAGGTAGCGGTACGACCCCGGAGAGACGCGGCGGCAGCCCCGCCATCGCGGCCAACAGGTCGGCGAAGGAGTGCAGGTGCGCGGCAGCGTCCGCCGGGTCCCACGGCGCCGCCCCGTCGGCCCCGCTGTGCGGCGGCTCCGGCACCGTCGGGTCCTCGGCTTCCTCCACCGATCCTGCCCAGCGTGGTGACCAGGAACACCGGAGCTCGACGTCGAAGTTGTCGCCGTCGGTGGCGAGCACCCCGAAGCGCCGGGACGAGGTGGTGGTGACCGTCCCGCCGAGGGCGCCGAGCTCGGCGCCGTGCGACTGCAACGACTCCCGCAGCCACGACCAGGCGACCCCGGGCAGCAGCGGGTCGTCGGCGACCTCCGGGTCCACCGAGGCGCGCGCATAGCAGACGATCCGGGTGGTGCCCTCCCAGGCGTCCTGCCCATCGGGGTCGAACAGCAGCACGAACCGGCCGGAGGCCGCCTCGTCGTCACCGGTGAGGCCCCCGGCGAGCGCGAACGCGTAGGGAGCGATCCGGGCGGGCGCGGGGATCTCGCGGACGGCGACGTCCGGCCGCAGCTCCTCCAACGCCGCCCGCAGCGCCTCGGTGGCGGCCGCGAAGAGCGCCGGAGCGTCGCTCGGTGCCCGCGTGCCCCCCATGGCGGCAACGTTAGGGCGTGCACCTTGGTCGCGCTGGCCGGACGTCGGAGAGTGCCGCTTAGCGCCCTCCGGGTGGGAACGGGCGCTTCGGGTCAGCGGGGCGAGCCGTGCCGGCACGGCCTGCTCGGGCGGCTGCGCCGACGCCGGGCGCGTCCCGCCGAGCGCCGCCGGCCGGCCGGCCGGGACGAACGGGTCGCCCGGGAGGCCTGGATGTGGTGCGGGACTGTGCAGGCTCACGCCACGGCCCTGGAATCGGATCGGCCGGCGCCGCGGCGCGCGGTAACGGTCACGACGGTCACGGGCCGGTCGGCCCCGGCACCCGCCGGTGGCACCGCGGCGGGCGCGGCGCCGACGAGAATCGCGTGGCCGCACACGACACAGGCACGTTCCGGGCAGTCGGCGCTGTGGCCGTCCTCGCACGGCGGTTGCTCGAACTGTTGCTGTCGCGCGCATCCCGCGCAGTAGCGGATGTGATCGTCGGCGCTCACCAGGACCTGGTCCACTCGCGTATCACTCCCCGGGCACGGCTGCGTCGTTCGCGTGGTAGCTGCGTCGTTCGCGTGGTGTCAGCCTGCGGGCGGGTGTGGCGTGAACCTGACCGCGGCGCAGCCCCCCGCGGGCCGCGTCAGCGCGCCGTCCAGCCGCCGTCGGCCGGTCGGTCAGGAGGCTGAACGCGGGACATCGCGGATTGTTGCCGCCTATTCCGACCGGTCTGACGGTGCCACGGGTAGGGCGGTTCTCCGCGCATTCTCACCGGCGTGTCGCGTGCGGCCGGCTGTGCGCGGTGCGGGGCCGACGTTCCCTCGGGGGTGGAAGGAGGTGGTTCGTCGCCGCCGGGCGGGTGACCTCGGCGTACGGGTGACCGCAGAGCGCCGGCGAGCTCAGCTCGCGGGCGCGGAGCTGGCGCGCCCCGGGGAGCCGCCGTGCCCGGACGTGCCGTGCCCGGCCGCGCCGTCGGATGCCGGGGCCGGCTCCCGTAGCCAGTGCCGCTCCACGAAGAACGGCGCTACCGGCAGGACGGACGCCCCGAGCGCGAGCAGAGTCCGCTTCACCGGCCACCGCCGCAGCGACCCCACGTACAGGACGAGCAGGCAGTACGCGATGAACAGCCCACCGTGGACCGGCCCGAGGATCTTCACGCCGATCTCGTGGTCGGCCCCGTGCTTGACCGCGGTCGCTATCAGGAGCAGGAGGAAGGAGGTCGCCTCGGCCAGGGACACCGCGCGGGCGGCGCCCATCGGCCACGCGCCGTCCCGGGTGGAGCCGTCCTGAATGGAAGGGTCGGTCATCGGACACTCCTCGACGTCGCTTGCGGCCTCGCCGTGCTCTGACATCGCCGGACGCGTTCTCCAGCCTGACTTCTACTGCGAGTAGAAGATATCGCACACAGTCGTGTGCCCTGCGCGGCATCTGTCCGCCGGGCGTGCAACGATCGGGCCATGTCCCTCGGAAGTACCGCCGTTGCGCCGCCTCGCCCCGGGGTCTCGCCCCGACGTCCAGGTCTCGCCGCGACTTCGCCGTTCCTGCGCGCCGCCGCCGGGGACCGCCCCGACAGCGTGCCCGTGTGGTTCATGCGGCAGGCCGGCCGGGTGCTTCCCGAGTACCGCGCCCTGCGCGCCACCACCGCCATGCTCGATTCCTGCCGCAACGCCGACATGGTCACCGAGATCACCCTGCAGCCGGTGCGCCGTTTCCGGCCCGACGCCGCGATCTTCTTCTCGGACATCGTCCTGCCGCTCGCGGCCGTCGGGGTGGACGTCGACATCGTCGCCGGGGTCGGGCCCGTGGTGGCCCATCCCGTCCGGGCGCCGTCCGACCTGGACGTGCTGCGCCCGCTGGAGCCCGGTGACGTGCCCTACGTGAGTGAGGCGGTGGCCTCCCTGGTCCGCGAGCTCGGGCAGACGCCGCTGATCGGTTTCGCCGGTGCGCCGTTCACCCTGGCCAGCTACCTGATCGAAGGCGGGCCGAGCCGCAGCCACACCCGCACGAAGGCGCTCATGTACGCCGAGCCGGTGCTGTGGCACGACCTGCTCGGCCGGCTCGCCGACATCACGGCCGCCTTCCTGCGGGTGCAGGTCGACGCCGGCGCCGACGCCATCCAGCTGTTCGACTCGTGGGCGGGCGCGCTCAGCGAGGACGACTACCTGCGCTACGTGGCTCCGCACAGCACCCGGGTCCTCGCGGCGTTCGCCGACGACGGCATCCCGCGCATCCACTTCGGGGTGAACACCGGGGAGCTGCTCGGCGCGATGGGCGCGGCCGGCGCGGACGTCGTCGGGGTCGACTGGCGCGTCCCGCTGGACGAGGCCGCCCGCCGGGTCGGCCCCGGCCGTGCCGTGCAGGGCAACCTCGACCCGGCCGCGGTCTTCGCCCCGTCCGACGTCCTCGCGGCGAAGGTCCGCGACGTCTGCCGCCGGGGTGCGGCCGCTCCCGGGCACATCTTCAACTTCGGGCACGGCGTGCTTCCGGAGAGTGATCCGGGCGTGCTGGCGCACATCGTGGACCTCGTCCACCAGTTCTGACAGCGGGGCGGCAGCCACCGACTCGCCAGGCCCGCGCACGGGGCCGTAGGCCGGTCCGGGGCCGCTCGGCGGTGCCCGCCACCGGCGTGGCACGGCCGCGGGCGAGACTGGAGCCGGCCGCGGGACTCGGGCCGGCCCGGCCAGGTGAGGTCGGTGGAGCCGTGGGCCCAGGGCCCCGATCCGGGGGCGGCCACACGGGGACGGCGTGAAGGGGCTGGGAGAAGACGTGCGGGTTGTGATCATTGGAGCGGGTATCGCGGGGCTGTCCGCCGCGAGCGCGCTGGCGGGCAGGGCCGAGGTCACCGTGGTCGAGGCCGGTGACCGCATCGGCGGCAAGCTGCGCACCACCCCGATCGAGGGGCTGGCGGTGGAGGAGGGCGCGGAGGCCTTCCTCGTCCGCGTGCCGGAGGCGCTCCGGCTGGCCCGGCACATCGGGCTCGGGCACGACATCGTGCATCCGACGACGACCAAGGCCTCGCTGTGGGTGGGCGGGCGGCGCCGTCCCATCCCGCCCAACACGATGCTGGGGGTCCCCACCGACGTGCTCGGCCTGGTGCGCTCCCGGGTGCTCTCGCCCTTCGGGCTGCTGCGCGCCGCGGCCGACCTGGTGCTCCCGCGCACGACCCTGCCGACGGACCCGACGGTCGGCGGGTACGTCGGCGCCCGCGTCGGGCGGGAGATCGTGGACCGGCTGGTGGACCCGCTGCTCGGCGGCGTCTACGCCGGGCGGGCTGACGCGCTCTCGCTGCAGGCGACCGTCCCCCAGCTCACCCCGATCGCGACCGAGGACCGCTCGCTGCTGCTCGGCGCGCACCGCGTCCGGGCCCGGACCGGACCGGCCCCGGCGCAGACGCCCGTGTTCGCCTCGCTGCGCGGCGGCCTGGGCTCGTTCGCGGAGAAGGTGGCCAGCACCAGCGGTGCCACGGTGCGGACCGGGCTGATGGCCCGGGAGCTGCGCCGGGTCGAGGGCGGCTGGCAGGTGCGCTGTGACCCGGTGGGCGGCGGTGAGGTGCCCCCGCCCCTGGTCGCCGACGCGGTGATCCTCGCGGTTCCCGCCGGCGCCGCGCGTGATCTCCTCTCCCCGATCGCCCCGCACGCGGCCGCGCCCCTCGCGGGGGTGCCGTACGCGTCGGTGGGCCTGGTCACACTGCTCTACCGGGGAGCTGTACCGCCGCCCGGCAGCGGCCTGCTCATCCCCGCGCGGGCCGGCCTGTCGATCAAGGCGGTGACCTACCTGTCGGTGAAATGGCCGCACATCGCCCGCGGCGGCGACCTGACGGTCGTGCGGGCCAGCGTGGGCCGCGCCGGCGCCGACGACGACCTGCGGCGCGGCGATGTCGAGCTCGCCGGCGTCGCCGCCGCCGAGGTCGCCCAGGTCACCGGGATCAGCGCCCGTCCGATCGCCAACCGGGTCAGCCGCTGGGGCGGGGCGCTCCCGCAGTACCTGCCGGGGCACCTGGGCCGGATCGCGGCCGTCCGGCGCGCGCTGCCGGCGGGCATCGCGCTCGCCGGCGCCGGCTACGACGGTGTGGGCATCCCGGCGTGCATTCGTTCCGGCGAGGCGGCCGCGGCGTCGGTGGTGGGCCAGCTGCGGCCGGACGGGACGCAGGCGGCGGAGTCCGAGCCGGCGGGTGCCTGACCCGCGGGAGCCTGGGGCGGAGGGCGCACCGCGGTGGTGGGCGCCCCCGCACCCCGCGACGGTGGGCCTGGCTCGCTCGCCGACCCGCGGCCAGGGTGGACAATGGTGGCATGTCAACTGGCGATGACGTCCAGCGCAGCGGCACCACCTCGGCGTCCGCGTCCTCCGTTCCGGGTGGGCGGCCTCCGGCCACCGTGCCCACCAACAGCGCCCCCCCCACCACCACCGTCCCCACCGGTGCCCCCGCCTCCGGCGCTCCCGGACCTGCCGACGGGGAGTCCACGAAGTCGGCCCGTGAGCTGAACGACGAGCTGCTCTACACGGGCTGGTTCGTGTTCGCCGCCCGGCAGCCGCTGCCCGCCGATCGCGCGGGCATCACGGCGGAGGCCGGCGAGCTGCTTGACGGCGCACTGGCGAAGGACGTCTACACCCGTGGTATCTACGAGGTCTCCGGCTACCGGGCCGACGCCGACGTGATGATCTGGTGGACCTCACCCAACCCGGACCTGCTGCAGCAGACCTACCAGCGTTTCCGGCAGACCGGCCTGGGGCGGTGCCTGGAGCCGGTGTGGTCCGCGGTGGGTCTGCACCGTCCGGCGGAGTTCAACCGGAACCACATCCCGGCCTACGTGCGCCGGGAGGACCCGCGGGACTACATCTGCGTGTATCCGTTCAACCGGTCGTTCGAGTGGTACCTGCTGCCCGACTATGAGCGCCGCGGCCTGCTCGCCGAGCACGGGATGATGGGCCGGGAGTACGAGGACGTGCGGGCCAACACCGTGGCCGCGTTCGGCCTGGGTGACTACGAGTGGCTCCTGGCGTTCGAGGCCGACGAGCTCCACCGGATCGTCGACTGCATCCGCCACCTGCGGGCGAGCGCGACGCGCCGCCACACCCGGCTGGAGACGCCGTTCTACAGCGGCGCCCGCAAGCCGCTGCCGGACGTCGTCGCCGCCCTGCCGTAACCCCGGGTCCCGGCCTTCCGGTTCCGGTCTCGCCTCCGCGAGCTGAGCCCCGGTCTCGCCTCCGCGAGAAGAGGTCGGCGCCTGCCCGGGCGCCCCCACCCGTCCGGCAGGCGCCGACCGCCCCATTGCTGCCCTCACGGCCGGGCGGCGGATGTCGACCCGGGCGGGCAGAAACCACCGGCATCCATCGGTCCGCAGGACCCGGGCGCTCGGTGGTCGGCGGCCGGACGCTCCCCGGCCCGGCCATGACTGACAGTAGCATCGCCGCTCGGTTCTGTCTGCTACTCGACAATGGAATGCACTGAACGTAACCGCAAATCGCCTCAATTCGGTTGATTCGGTTTCTGTGTGACGGTGAGCAACTGAAGGGTCTCGGTTGTTTTAACTACTCCTAGTCATCGGCGGGGCGGCCATACCCGACGCGGAGCTGTCGGAAACACGGCTTCGGCCCCGGGCGGGGCGCTGGTCGGCGGCGGTGGTCGTGCCGGTAACGTTGCCGCCTGACCATCGAGCGCCGCATGTCGGGGCCTGGGCGGACCGCGGCGGTCCGCGTCGGCGTCCCGGGTCGCGTCGGTTGCCCACACCGCGCGGAGGTGTTCCCCGGGCCGATTCGGGGCTGCCCGGGTCCGTACACGATCGCTGGAGGTCGGAGTCGGTGAAGCCGCGAGCGATGAAGCCACGGGGGAGTGAACCTGCGATGAACGCCTCGGTGCGAGGCGTCAACGTGCCTGGGCCCCGGGTCCGACCTTGTGTCCGCGTCGGCGATCTGCCCCACGAGCCGGTTGGTTCTGATCGACAATGGCTGCGGCGGGGAGATGCGCGGGGGGCGGTCTCCACCCGTCCAGCTCGCCGATCGGAACTGATGTACCGAGGTCCTGGGGGGGTCCTGCTGTGACGGAGACTGTGTCCGGAGGAACGAGACCATTCGGGGGGGCGAGATCGTCCGGGGGGGCGGTGCCCCCCGGCGGCCCGCGTTCGTCCGGCGGAGCCATGCCGCCCGGTGGGGCGAGGCCGGCGGGAGGGGCGAGGTCCGTGGGTGGAACGAGGCCGGCTGGTGGATCCTGGCCGCCCGCCGGCGGCCCGGGTGTCGTGCCGCAGTCCCGCGGCTACTTCGAACCGGGCCAGCCGACCCCTCCGGGGCCGCCCGTGCGGCCAGGCTGGCCGGGGCCGCCCGAGGAGTCCGACTGGCTGGAGCCGGAGCCGCCGGCAGAGGCTGACTGGTCGGAGCCGCCGGCGGGAACCGGCTGGCCCGAGCCGCCGGCCGCGCCCGGCTGGCCGGGGCCGCCCGCGCAACCGGCCGCCGGCCGGCACCATCGTGTGCCCGCTGGCACGCAGTTCGACTTCGCCCACGTCGAGACCTCGCCCGACGCGACCAGCTACCGGGCCCAGGTCGGCTGGGAGCGGCGCTACGTCCGGCTGCTGGTGCTCTTCGACGCGATCGCCTGTGTGATCTCCGCGGGCCTGGCCTACTTCGTCCGTTTCGGGGACGTCGTCGACTTCGACACCAAGCCGCCCTCCTCGAAGCCGTACATCATCATGACGGTCCTGCTGCCGCTGGCCTGGGTGCTGGCGATGTCGCTCAACCGCGCCTACGAGAGCCGCTTCCTCGGCGGCGGCTCGGAGGAGTTCCGGCGGGTCGTCAACGCCGCCGCCCGGCTCACCGCGCTGGTCGCCGTCGCCTCTTACGCGACAAAGGCCGAGATCGCCCGTAGCTACGTGCTCATCGCCTTCCCGGCCGCCACGCTGCTGTCGGTGGCCGGCCGCTCCGCCGGGCGCGGCATCCTGCACCGCATGCGGCGGCAGGGGCGTTGCCTGCACCGTGTCCTCGTCGTGGGGGCCGGCGAGTCCGCGGCCACCCTCGTCCGGCTCGCCCAGCGCGACCCGACCACCGGCTGGTCCGTCGTCGGTGTCTGCCTGGACCGCCTGCCCGGCCGGCACAGCCACGACCGCCCCGAGCGCAGCGGGTTCGACCTGCTCGGTGTGCCGATCGTCGGCACCTCGGAGAACCTGCACACCGCCATCCAGGCGACCCACGCGACAACCGTCGCGATCGGCCCGCAGATGGACGGCGAGACACTGCGCCGGGTCCTGTGGGCCCTCGAGGGCAGCGACGTGGACGTCCTGGTCAGCTCGGCGCTGACGGACGTGACCGGGCCGCGGATCTCGATCCGGCCGGTGGCCGGCCTGCCGCTGCTCCACATCGAGGAGCCCGAGCTCAGCGGCACGCGCCGGCTGATGAAGATGGCCTTCGACCGGATCGTCGCCGGCACCGCGATCCTGCTGTTCGCTCCGCTGCTGATCGGGCTCGGCCTGGCGGTGCGGTTCACCAGCCGCGGTCCGGCGATCTTCAAACAGATCCGGGTCGGGCGCGGCGGCAGCGAGTTCCGGATGTACAAGTTCCGTTCGATGTATGTAGACGCCGAGCAGCGCAAGGCCGAGCTCGAGTCGAGCAACGAGCGCGCCGAGGGCCTGTTGTTCAAGATGCGGGACGACCCTCGGATCACCAAGGTGGGCAAGTTCCTCCGGAAGTGGTCGCTCGACGAGCTGCCCCAGCTGTTCAACGTGGTCAACGGCAGCATGTCGCTGGTCGGCCCGCGCCCGCCGCTGCCCTCGGAGGTCGCGCGCTACGAGGACGACGTCTACCGCAGGCTGATGGTCAAGCCCGGCCTCACCGGGCTGTGGCAGATCAGCGGGCGCAGCGACCTGGAGTGGAACGAGTCCGTCCGGCTCGACCTGCGCTATGTCGAGAACTGGTCGCTGGCCATGGACTTCGTCATCCTGTGGCGCACGCTGTTCGCCGTGCTGCGCCGCGAGGGCGCCTACTGACAGCGGGTCCCTCCTGCTGCCAGCGGGCTGGCGGGTGCCCACTGGGGCCTACTGGCCGCGGGCGCCCTCGACCCAGCCGGCCTCGACCAGGTGCGCGAGCACCCGGTCGACGGCCTGCTCGGTCGGCAGGCCCGCCGTGTCGACCACCACGTCGGCGTCGGCCGGCTCCTCGTACGGGTCGGAGACGCCGGTGAAGGCGGGGATCACCCCCGCCCGGGCCTTGGCGTAGAGGCCCTTGCGGTCCCGTGCCTCGCACACCTCCAGCGGGGTCGACACGTACACGAGCACGAAGCCGCCGCCGCGGGCGGTGGTCATCGCCCGCACCTGGGCGCGGACGTCAGCGTAGGGCGCGATCGGCGCGCACACGGCGATCCCGCCGGCGCCCGCGACCTCCGCGGCGACGAAGCCGATGCGGCGCACGTTCGTGTCCCGGTCGGCGCGGGAGAAGCCCAGGCCCTGGGAGAGATGCGTCCGCACGATGTCGCCGTCGAGCAGGGTGACCCGCCGGCCCCGTTCGAGCAGCCGGCACACCAACAGGCCCGCCAGGGTCGACTTGCCCGAGCCGGACAGCCCGGTGAACAGGATCGTCAGGCCGCGCTGGCGGCGCGGGGGAACCGCGCGGGTCAGCTCGGCCGCCACCGCGGGCGGGGTGAGCTCGGCGGGCAGCGGCACACCCGCGTCGAGCAGGGTCGTGAGATCGTCGGCGCCCGGCGCGCCGATCGCCGGCCCGGTCAGGCTGCCGGCACAGCCGTAGACCTCGGCGAGATGGGCCCGCAGGGCGGTGAGCTCGGCGATCTCGTCCAACGCCGGCTCGCTCGCCGCCTCGTCGGCCAGGCCGCCCGGGGCGGTCGCGCTCATCGCCGGCTCACGGGGCGCGGCGAGCCGCTCCGACGGGACGACCGGGACCAGTACGAGCATGCTGCGGTGTTGGCGGGACTCCGGCGCGAGCGCCGCGGTGTGGGCCGGCTCCGGCGGGCTGGCCGGATGCGTCCGGCCGTCGTCCCGCGACACCGCGTCGGAGGCGACCGGCTCGTGGGCCAGCGTCGCCTCGGCCGGGCGGGGCGGTGCGTCGATCGCGTCCAGCGCGGCGAGCAGGCAGCGCACCCGCAGGTGGTGCGCGGCGTCGGCCGGGTCCGCCCCGCCGACCGGGGCCAGGATCACGCAGTGCTTGCCCTGCCGGGTCAGCGCGCGGATGCGCCCGACGTCGGCGGTGTACAGCAGGCCGTCGGCCCACACCGCCCACGGGGCCGCGCCCGCCCCGGTCGCCCAGCCCCGGGCGGCGAACTCGGCGCGCAGCCCTTCCGGGGTCAGCCGTAGCCGCGGGTAGTCCGGATGGCTGGGCAGCTCCAGGCCCTCCACCGTGCCGACCAGGCGCACCGGGCCCGCTCCGGTGGCAGTCGCCGGCGTTCCGGAGGCCTCCGCCGGTATCGCGGTGGCGGGCGTCGGTGAGTCGTCCGCGGTGGGCTCCAGACCGAGCAGGTGCAGGGCCGCGATCATCACGCCCTCGCGGTCGCGCAGCGCGACGTCCATGCCCGGGCCCAGCGCGGCCGCTGTCTCACCGGGGACGGTCAGGCTCGGCACCGGCGGCCCGGCGGGCTGGCGGGCCCGGCCCGGGTAGCTCGGCGCCGGGCCGAACGCGCCGAGCAGCATCAGCTCCAGGTCGGTGAGCTGGCGCGTGTCGAGCACGACCGACGGCCAGGCCACCGAGGCGGCCCGCAGCTCGCGGGCGCGGTCGGCAGCGACGACGGCAAGCGGACAGACGCCGTTCGCGCCGCGCTGCTCACCAGCGCCCGGTATGTCGGGCGGACCAGCCGTGGCATGCGGATCCGGGGCGGACGAGCCGACGGCGGTGTCGGAGGTGGCGCTCACACCCGCGACGGTAGCGGGTGGAAGACTCCCACCCGATGAGCACCGACGACATCCGCCGGCCGGACGGGTTCGCCACGGTTCCGGTCGACATCGCCACGGATGAGCTCAGCGATGCCACGCTGGCCGTCCGGCTGGCCACTGACGCGGGCAAGCTGCTCCTGCGGATCAGGGCCGAACTGGGATTCGCCGAACCGGCGACCCTGCGCGAGACCGGCGACGCCCGGTCGCACCGGCTGCTGGCCCGCGCCCTCGGCCGTCACCGGCCGGGCGACGCGGTGCTCTCGGAGGAGGCGGCGGACGATCCGGTGCGGCTGGGCGCGGACCGGGTGTGGATCGTCGACCCGCTCGACGGCACCCGTGAGTTCGCCGAGCCGGGGCGGACCGACTGGGCCGTGCACGTCGCGCTGTGGGAACGGGGCGAACTGACCGTCGGGGTCGTGGCGCTGCCCGCGCTGGGCGTGACGCTCTCGAGCGAGGGCCCGCTCCCCGCCCGGGCGCTCCCGGCGGCACGCGGGGCCGGCGCGGTGGCCGCAGGCCCCGCGGGCCCCGCGGGGAACCGGGGGATCCCGGCCGGCCCGGTGGCCCCGGCGGGCGCCGACGCCGCGGTGCCGCGCATCGTCGCGAGCCGGACGCGGGCGCCGCGGGTCGTCACCGACGTGGCCGAGAAGCTGGGCGCGACCGTGCTGCCGATGGGGTCCGCCGGGGCTAAGGTGGCCGCGGTCATCCGCGGCGACGCCGACATCTACGTCCACGACGGCGGGCAGTACGAGTGGGACTCCGCGGCGCCGGTGGCCGTCGCGCGGGCGGCCGGCCTGCACACCAGCCGGCTCGACGGGTCGGAGTTGCGTTACAACCAGCCCGACCCGCTGTTGCCCGACCTGGTCGTGTGCGATCCCGCCCACGCCGAGCAGGTGTTGGCCGTGACCCGCGCGCGCTGACCCGCCTGCCGTGCTCGCGATGCGCCGGCCCGATGCGCGAGGATCGGCGGGTGGACCTGCCTGTGACACCGCCGGTGAAGCCGATGCTCGCCCGCGCGGCGCCGCAGATCCCCCCGGACATGCTGTATGAGCCGAAGTGGGACGGCTTCCGCGCCCTGGTCTTCCGTGACGGGGCCGAGCTGGAGATCACCTCGCGCAGCACCCGGCCGATGACCCGCTACTTCCCCGAGCTGGTCGAGGTGCTGCTCGCGGCACTGCCCGACCGCTGCGTGCTTGACGGCGAGATCGTCGTCGTCGGCCCGGACGGACTGGACTTCGAGGAGCTGTCGCAACGGGTGCATCCGGCGACCAGCCGGGTGGCGAAGCTCGCGCTGGAGACCCCGGTCTCGTTCGTCGCGTTCGACCTGCTGGCACTCGGTGACGAGGCGTTCACGGACCAGCCGTTCGCCCGGCGGCGCGCCGTGCTCGAGGAGGTTCTCGCCGGCCACGCCGGCCCGGCTGCGCCCGGATCGGCACCGGTCCGGCGAGTCCCGAGCGGGGTCTACCTCACGCCCTCGACCGGCGAGCTCGACATGGCCCGGCAGTGGTTCGAGCGCTACGAAGGCGCGGGGCTCGACGGGCTGGTCGCCAAGCCGCCGGACGGGGCGTACCAGCCGGACAAGCGCGTAATGTTCAAGATCAAACATGACCGCACCGCCGACTGCGTCGTGGCCGGCTACCGGCCGCACAAGAACGATCCGGAGGCGGTCGGGTCGCTGCTGCTCGGGCTCTACGCCGACCCCGCGGACGAGGCCGACTCCGAGGACGCGACGGACCCGGCCCGGGAAAGCCCGCTGCTGTCCGTCGGGGTCACCTCGGCCTTCCCGATGGCGCGCCGGCGGGAGCTCGTCCGCGAGCTGGCCCATCTCGTGGTGCCGATCGACTCCCACCCCTGGGCCCGCCAGGGCCCGGAGAACGCCGCGCAGCCGGGCGGCGACGCGGGCGAGGAACCGACAGCGGCCGCGGGGCAGCCGGCGCGCACGCCCTGGGACGCCGAGGAGAGCCGGTGGGCCCGTGGCCGTGACCTCTCGTTCGTCCCGCTGCGGCCCGAGCTGGTCGTCGAGGTGCGCTACGACCACATGGAGGGACCGCGCTTCCGGCACACCACGCAGTTCGTCCGTTTCCGGCCTGACCGTGACCCCGGCGGGTGTACCTACGCCCAGCTCGAGCGCCCGGTGCGGTTCGACATCGCCGACGTCCTGCGCATCCCGCCGGACTGACCGGCCAACCTCAGGTTCGGGCGCGCGGCCGCGGCGGTGCCCGGGCGGCGGGTGCGGTGGGGGATCATCCCGGCGGCACCTTGCCCGCGGGCGCAGACCGGGCCCAGCCCGGGGCCCACCCGGGCACCACGTCCGCGGGTGGCGCCGTGAGCACCGCCGGCAGCCGGTCGTTGTTCGCCACGATCGCGGGGCTGGCCAGCCAGGCGGCGTACGCCGTCCGCTGCTCCCGGTTCATCCGGGCGACGTCCATCGGCTCGCCGCCCGGACCGGTGAAGTCGTTCGCCGGCCCGGTGACGAACCCGTCGGCGCGCGGGTCGCCGGTGTAGTGGCGGGTACCGCCACCGGGGAGCTGGACGACGACCGGCCGCAGGGGGTCGCCGTCCCGGTGCCGCCACATGTCCGCCACCGAGGCGCGGTAGCGGGACTGCCACCCCGGAATGGCCCGTAACCCGGCGCGCAGGTCGGCCAGGACGGCCTGGGAGCCCGCGGTGGGCAGGTGGGCGGTGGCCCGGCGGACCCGGTCCTCGACGATCTCGACCGTCAGACCCCGGGCGGCGTTGGTGAGGGTCCGGACCACGCTGGTGAAGTCGATGGACTTCGCCACCTCGGCCAGGATGTCGATCATGACTGCGGTGCGCAGCCGGTGCTCCTCCTGCCTCGTGGCGTGCTCGCGCAGCACCCGCTCGGCCGTCTCGCTCAACGCCGTCCCGAAGAACGTGGTCACCTCGTTCGCCTGGTGGTAGGCCAGGGCCCGCGGGCTCGCCGGGTAGTGCGCCGCGCCGGGACCGTTGTAGCCCCGGGTCTGCTCCCAGGCCCGCTGATCGATGCCCGCCCCGACGGCCACCGCGTCCGCCGCGAGCAGCGGGGCGCTGGCGCCGCCGCGCAGGCTCTCACGCAGCAGCGCGGCCCACTGCCGGGGCTCCCGCCCGAGCCCGGGCGCGTCGAGCGCGGCGGGGTCGGGCGGCAGCGGCGAGACGACCGCGGCGTAGAGGTCGTCGCGCCAGGCGTGCAGGACCTCGCCGTAGGCCGCTCGCATCCGCGGGGAGACCTCGCTCGGGCCGGCCCCTGCCACCACGTCCACCAGTTGTGCGACGAACTGCCGGGCGGCGCCCGGGCGCGCCAGCCGAGCCTCCGCGCCGCCGGCCGCCGCGACGAGCTCCGTGCGCGCCGTCTCGAGTTCCGGGGCGCGCCAGCCTCCGGCTGGGCGCAGGCCGGCCGGCACGTCGGCGCTCTGCGCCCTGGAGGCGTGCAGGAGCTGGGGGAGGTGCCTGGTGCTGAAGGTGGGCGCGAGCTCGGGGTCGGCGGCTATCGCGCGCAGCAGCGCGGAGCCGAACGCCTCCCGGCTTAGCCGGTCACCGCCCGCATCCCCGGCGCCGCCCGCGCCTCTGATGCCGGCCGCGCCCCTGGCGGCGGGCCCGCCCGGCCCCGCCTGGAGGCCGACGTCGCGCAGCGAGCCGTCGCCCGTCCCGAAGAGCAGTTCGCCGAGGCGCGCCAGCAGCGCGGAGGCGAAGCGGCCGTGCCGCAGCAGCGGCCCGAGCAGCGAGGTCTCGACCTGGTCGTCCCGGCGCCGGCTGTTGAACCGGCCGAGCCAGGAGGCGTCGAGGCGGCGCAGCCGGCTGTAGCTCGCCAGGGTGCGACCGATGATCTCCTCGCCGTGCCGGGCGGCGCCCGGCTCCCGGGCCCCGAGGACCTGGTGCAGAAGACCGGCCAGAGCGGAGGGGCCGAGGCGGTCGTAGAAGCCGGTCACGAAGTCGGGGTCCGCGGCCCGCCCGGACAGCGTCGCCGCCAGGTCGGCCAGCCTGCTCCGGTCGCGGCGGTCGGGATCCGGGCGGAGCAGGCGGTCGGCGAGCGAGCGCCCCGCGGCCCGGGCCTGTTCGGCGGTGTCGTACAGGTCGGGAACGCCGCGCAGGGCGGCCGGGGGCAGCGGGCCCGTGGTCCCGGGATCGGCGGCCTCGGCGAGTGCCAGCCGCCGGCGCAGCATCGTGATGTCCTGATCGGCCCAGGCGTGGGCCGCCCGCAGCCTGGCCGGCGTGTCACCGGCGATCCGGGTGGCGTCGACGTGGGCCGACAGCAGCCGGGCCTGGGCCTGCGCCGTCTCCCGCAGGTCGGCCATCGCGGTGATCAGTCTCCGCAGCGAGTGGGGATCGACAACGACTCGGTTGGCGGGTGCGGGCATGGCTCGGCGCGGTCACCGGCCGCCGGCCGGCAGGGCCGGCCCGGGGTGCCGGGCACGGGGATCGTCGGCGGGCACCCACTCGGGCTGTCCGGCCAGTGACCGGCGGCAGGCGTCGGCGAACGCGTCGACGGTGCCGAGGGTCGCCGTGCGCGCCTGCTCGGCCTGGCGCCGCCAGTCGCTCGCCGCGCGGCCCTGCCAGCCGCCCTCGTCCGCGACGGCGAACAGCCGGTGGAAGGCGTCGGCGAGCCTGACCCGCCCGTCGGCAGCCGCCGCGAGCGCGGCCTCGACCGCCTCGCGGTGGCGGTTCGGGCGTGCAGCCTCGCCGGTGGGCGCGCCCGGCCCGGTCATCGGCCGTCCGCACGCCCGGGTGCGGACGGCGAGGCCGCAACCACCCGTCGATGCGCCGGAGCAGGTCGTTCGGAACTCATGAAGGCCACCGTTCGCCGAAGCCGCCGGGGAGACCGCCGGCCGGGCCCACCGTCTCCCGTCGGAGGCCGGCACCGGAGGTCGCTGTCGACGCTATTCACGCGGATCGCCGCCGCACCCGGCGTCAGCCAGGCTGTGGACGAAACGAAACCGTGCACAGGGCGGTCAGCGGAGGTAGCGCAGGAACAGCGCCCCGTCCTCCTCCAGGACCTGGCCGAGCCGCAGCCCGACGGGCGCCGGCCACGTCGGGCCCTGCATCAGTCCGAGGCGCCCCGGCCCGGCGAGGAGCGGGGCGAGGGTCAGGCACAGCTCGTCGAGCAGGCCGGCCTGGGCGAACTGGGCGTGCAGGCGCGGGCCGCCCTCGGTCAGCACGCGCAGCAGCCCGCGCTCGGCGAGTGCGTCGAGCGCGGCGCGCGGCTCGACGGTCTTATCCCCGCAGACCACGATCTCCGCCACAGGCTCGAGCGCACGGCGCCGCTGCGGTGGGGCGGCGTCGCAGGTCAGCAGCAGCGGCCGGACGGCCGCGGTGAACAGGCGGGCGCCCGGGTCGAGCTCGAGCCGCCCGCTGACGACCGCGACGGGGGGGACGGGAGCGAGCCCGGCGGCGGCCCGCCGCTCCCGCCGCTCGGCCGGCACGAGGACCGGGCCGTAGTCCTCAGTCCGCGCGGTGCCGGCGCCGACCAGGACCACGTCGCTGAGCCAGCGCAGCGTCCGGAACACCCGCAGGTCGGCGGGGCCGCCCAGGTCCGCGGAGCGTCCGTCGAGCTCGATGGCGCCGTCCGCGGACGCCACGAAGTTGGAGCGGACGTGCGGGACCCCCGGAGTCGGCTCCGGCAGCGCGTAGGCGAGGTCGAGGTCGACGTCGTGGTCGGCATCGTCCGGTTCGTCCGCGGCACGCGCAGCCTCCGGGCCGTCCTGGGGAGCCGCGCCGTCGAGAGGAACTGGGGCGCCACCGGACAGAAGAATGCGCATCGGCCCGACTGTAACCGGCGCCGCCGCGAGCGGTGGTGCCGCTGCTGCCAGGATGGAAACGTGAACACGTACGTGGTCCTGTTGATCGGTGTACTGATCGTGAGCCTGGTCGGGCTCGGCCTGCTCTACTACGCGCTCTCCCGCTCGGCGGCCCGCCGGCGGTGAGCGGGCCGGGGCCGCCGACCCGCGAGCCGGCGGTCAGCGAGCCGGCGGTCAGCGAGCCGGCAGCAGCCGCACGATGACGACCGACTCGCCGGCGAGCTCGACGCGGCCCGGCATGTAGGTGAACCCGGGGCGGGACGCGGCCGGCGCGTCGAACGGCACCCCCTCGACCGGGACGGCCTGCCGCTCGGGCGAGAGGTTGCACACGACCGCCACGTCACCCGCCCGGGAGAGCCGGCGCAGCACGAACCAGTTCGCCGCGGCGTCGTAGGAGCAGCGCACCGACGCCAGCGACGGGTCACTGAGCTGCGGCAGCCGGCGGCGCAGCGAGATCAGCCGGCGGTGCCAGTCGAGCAGGGCGGCGTGCTCCGGGCGTTCGGGCTCGCGCCAGTCCAGCCGGGAGCGCTCGAACGTCGCCGGGTCCTGCGGGTCCGGGACCTCCTCGGGCCCCCAGCCGTGCGCGGTGAACTCACCGCGGCGGCCCTCGCGGACGGCGTCCGCCAGCCGCGGGTCGGTGTGGTCGGTGAAGTACTGCCAGGGCGTGGTGGCGCCCCATTCCTCGCCCATGAACAGCATCGGCGTGAACGGGGCGGTCAGCAGCAGCGCGGCCCCGATCCGCAGCCGGCCGTCGCTGAGCGTGGCCGACGCCCGGTCGCCGGTCGCCCGGTTGCCGATCTGGTCATGGTTCTGCAGGAACGTGACGAAACGGTAGGCCGGCGTCCGCGGCGGCACCGGCCGCCCGTGGGAGCGGCCGCGGAACGCCGAGTAGCCGCCGTCGTGCACGAAGGCGGAGCCCAGCGCCTTCTCCAGCGTCTCGAACGAGCCGAAGTCGCCGTAGTAGCCCTGCCGCTCGCCGGACAGCGCGGCCCAGAGCGCGTGGTGGACGTCGTCGCACCACTGGCCGTCCAGTCCGTGCCCGCCCGCCTCGGGGGCAACGACCATCCGCGGGTCGTTCAGGTCGGATTCGGCGACCGCGAACAGTGGGCGGCGCTGCTGGGTGCCGAGCCGGTGCACCTCGTCGGCGATCTCCTCCAGCAGGTGGCGTGCCCGGTTGTCGGCGAACGCGTGGACGGCGTCCAGGCGCAGACCATCGCAGTGGTAGTCCCGCAGCCAGGCCAGCGCGCTGTCGATGACGAACGCGCGGACCTCGTCCGAGCCGGGGGTGTCCAGGTTCACCGCCGGGCCCCACGGGGTGCTGTAGCGGTCGGTGAAGTAGGGCCCGAACCGGCTCAGGTAGTTCCCGTCCGGGCCCAGGTGGTTGTAGACCACGTCCATGATCACGCCGAGCCCGCGGTGGTGCGCGGCGTCGACGAAGCGCTTGAGGCCCTCCGGCCCCCCGTACGGCTCGTGCACGGCGAACAGCCCGACGCCGTCGTACCCCCAGCCGTGCCGGCCGGGGAACGCGTTCACGGGCAGCAGCTCGACGAGGTCGACGCCGAGGTCCACCAGGTGGTCGAGGCGCTCGATCGCCGCGTCGAAGGTGCCGCCCGGCGTGAACGTGCCGACATGCAGCTCGTAGACCACGCTGCCGGACAGCGGCACCCCGTGCCAGTGGCCGTCCGTCCACGGGAAGCGGGCGTGGTCGACGAGCCTGGAGCGGCCGTGCACGCCGTGCGGCTGCCAGCCCGACCGCGGGTCGGGCAGTTCCTGCTCACCGCCGTCGAGGAGGTAGGCGTAGTCCGCTCCGTGGTGGGCGGAGGGAACGTCGACGGTCCACCAGCCGCCGGCGGCGGCGGACATCTCGTGCACGGTGTCCCGCCGGCCGCCGGCGCCGCCGCCCGTGCCGCCCGCCTCAGCCGCGGCGTCGCCGTCCGCGCCGCCGCCGTCCGCGATGACCACACTGACCGTCTTCGCGTCTGGTGCCCACACCCGGAAGGAACTCATGACTCCTGTCTACCGGTCCGACGTCCCCTCGGTGGCGGTTCCGGGGGGCGGGATCCGCCGAGCCGTGGATCCGGCACGACCCGGGCCGGGCGGGGCCACACTTCAGGGCGTGCGGATCAGCAGGCTGACCGGGAAGTCGCGCAGCAGGCGCAGCACGTAGGCCGTGCCACCGTCGTGCCGCCGGCCGGTGAGGACGTCCGCCCAGCGGCCCTCGGGCAGGGTCACGGTGGTGTCGCGCCACCCGCCCCCGCGGCGCAGCCCGAGCACGAGGCGGGGGACCACGGTCACCACCGACTCGGAGCGGCTGAACGCGACCACGTGCTCCGCCGCGGACCCCGACGCCCACAGCGGCCGGTACGTCCCCTCCTCCCCGAACCACTCGGGGTGCTCCCGGCGGATGCGCAGCGAGCGCGCCACCACCAGCAGCTTCGCCGCCCCGGAGTCGTCGATCACGGGCGGGCGCCGCGGCGCCGCGAGCTCGGAGCCCGGTTCGACGCCCAGCTCGGTGAGCATCTTCGTCCGCTCGCCGAAGTTGACCGGACGGCGGTTGTCCGGGTCCACCAACGAGTGGTCCCACAGCTCCTGGCCCTGGTAGACGTCCGGGACGCCGGGCATCGTGAGCTGGAGCAGCTTCTGCGCCAGGCTGTTCTGCCGGCCGAGCTCGACCAGGGTGGAGACGTAGGTGTCCAGCGCGGCGACGAACTCCTCGTCCTCGAGGGCGGCCTCGACGTAGTTCGTCAGCGCGGCCTCGTACGACGGGTCGGTGTCCGTCCACGTCGTGAACAGCTTGGCCTCCCGCACCGCCTTGACCATGTACTGGGTGACCCGGTCGGCCGAGATCGGCCAGGCGCCGACGAGCGTCTGTACCAGCAGGTACATCGTCACCGGATCGGGCCAGCCGGCCTCCGGGTCGGCGTGCCGCTCGCCGAGGCGGGCCAGCCGCCGCACGATGTCGGCCCAGCCCCGGGGGTCCTCCGAGAGCACGGCGAGCCGGGCGCGGACGTCCTCGGACCGCTTGGTGTCGTGCGTGGAGAGCGTGGTCATCGTCAGCGGCCACGTCCGCTGCGTGGTGATGTTCGCCTCGTGGAACTCGTTGACGGCGCTGCGCGGATGCCCCGTCGGGTAGGCCGGGAGATCCCCGGGCGCCCCACCCACCTCGTTGAG
Organism: Frankia sp. Hr75.2; assembly: GCF_949319125.1. NCBI lineage: Bacteria > Bacillati > Actinomycetota > Actinomycetes > Frankiales > Frankiaceae > Frankia > Frankia sp. Hr75.2. Next base: position 115,372 of record NZ_CASGGV010000288.1, read on the forward strand.
CGCGACCATCGGGACGTACCGGTAGAAGGCGGTGTCCTCGATCCCCTTGGCCATCACCGGGCCGCAGGTCTGCTGGAAGCGCACCACGAACTCGCTCGGCCCGCCGAGCGCGAGGTCCTCGATGAGGTCGATCTCGCTGGCCCGGCCGGGCAGCGCCACCCGCGCCTGCTCGCAGGCCCGCACGATGTGGCCGCGCGCCTCCAGGCTGGGCGTGCCGTCGGGGCGGATGTAGGCGCGGTAGACCTCGAAGGCGGCGAGCACCTCACGCAACGCCTCGCGCAGGCCGGCCCGGGTGAGATCGGCGCGGTCGCGGCGGGCCTCGGCGAGGGCGAGCCCGGTGAGCCGGTCGACCTCCGGCCGCAGGACGCTCGTGAGCACGTCCATCTTGGCCTCGCGCGCCACCGGCGCGAAGTCCGGTGAGCGCCCCGTGATCTCCGTGTACAGCGTGGACATCGCGCGCGCGGACACCGGATCGAGGAAGAGCCTGGTGAGCCGGTTGAGCGTCTCGTACCCGGTGGTCCCGTCGCAGGCCCAGCCCTCGGGCAGCGCCTCGTCCCGCTCGACGATCTTCTCGACGACCGTCCAGACCCCGCCGGTGGCCTCGGCGAGCTGGCGCAGGTAGTCCTCGGGGTCGGCCAGGCCGTCGGGGTGGTCGATCCGCAGGCCCTCCAGGTTGCCCGAGCGCACCTGCTCGATCAGCAGCCGGTGGGTGGCGGCGAAGACGTCCGGCTCCTCCTGGCGCAGGCCGGCCAGCGAGGGGATGTCGAAGAAGCGCCGGTAGTTCAGCTCCGTCCCGCCGACCCGCCACCAGCACAGGCGGTAGTACTGGGCGTCCAGGGTGGCGGCGACGTCGGAGGGGTCGGCGGTGCCGGCGGCGACCGGCAGCACGTGGTCGTAGTAGACGACGATCCACTCGCCGTCCTCGTCCTGCTCGACGGCGATCTCGTCGGCGGCGAGGCTGTCCGCCAGCGACTGGCCGAGCAGCGGCAGCAGGACCCGGCCGGGGTTGTCGGGGGAGTCCCAGTCGATGTCGAACCACGAGGCGTAGGGGGAGTCCGGGCCCTCGCGCAGCACCGACCACCACGCCGTGTTCGTGGTGCCGGGCGTGAGCACCGCCATGTGGTTGGGCACGACGTCCGCGATGATGCCGAGCCCCGCGCGGCGCGCGGCGGCGACCAGCCGGCGCAGCCCGCCGAGCCCGCCCAGCTCGGGGCTGATCTGGCTGTGGTCGACCACGTCGTAGCCGTGGGTCGACCCCGGCGCGGCCTCCAGGACCGGTGACAGGTACAGGTGCGAGACTCCGAGCCCGGCGAGATAAGGAATGATCACCGCGGCGTCGGTGAACGAGAACTCCATGTGCAGTTGCAGCCGGTAGGTACCGGTCGGGACGACGCGGCCCTCGCCCTCCCCGCGCTGGTTCTCCCGCGCTCCGGCGCCCTCGCGGCGGCGGTCGGACGCGGAGTGCCGATCGGCGGGCCCGTGCCGGTCGGGTCCGCCGGGCCGGTCAGTTGACACGGCAGAGCACAAGCGTGGCGCGGGCGTCCACCTCGAGCGGGTCCTCGGCCTTGACCACCCGGTCGACGTCGACCGGATCGAGATCGGTGCCACCGAGCACCGCCGAGATCTCGGCGGTGGACGAGCGCGTGTCCACGATGATCTCCCAGGTGGTGCCGAAGTCGACCGGTGGAACCCGGAACTGGATCGGCTCGTGGTGGGCGTTGAAGAACAGCAGGAAGGAGTCGTCGATGATCGCCTCGCCGAGCGCGTTGGGATCCGGGATGCCGTGCCCGTTCAGGAAACAGCCGAGCGAGCGCGCCGTTCCGGACTCCCAGTCGGTGTCGGACATCTCGCTACCGTCGGGTCGAAGCCAGACTATGTCCTTGGCGGCCAGGTCGACGGCGGCCGCGCCGTCGGGTCGCCCGCCGGCGCCGTCCTCACCACCCGCCGAGCCGCGGATCGACTCGCCCTGGAAGAACCGCCGCCGCCGGAAGACCGGATGGGTCCGCCGGAGATGCGAGAGCTGGGCGGTGAAATCGATGAGACCGGCGTTGCGCTCGGCGTCGGACCAGTCCAGCCAGGAGATCGGGCTGTCCTGACAGTAGGCGTTGTTGTTCCCCTGTTGGCTTCGGCCCATCTCGTCGCCGGCTACCAGCATGGGCACCCCCTGCGAGAGCAGCAGGGTGGTGAGCAGGTTGCGGGTCTGCGCGTCACGCAGCCGGTTGACCGAGACGTCGTCGGTCGGGCCCTCCACACCGCAGTTCCAGGACCGGTTGTCGTCGGAGCCGTCCCGGTTCTCCTCGCCGTTGGCCTCGTTGTGCTTGTCGTTGTAGGAGACCAGGTCGTGCAGGGTGAAGCCGTCGTGGGCGGTGACGAAGTTGATCGAGGCCCAGGGGCGCCGGCCGCTGTCCTCGTAGAGGTCGGACGAGCCGGTGAGCCGGGAGGCGAACTCGGCGATGCCGTGGTCCTGCCCGCGCCAGAAGTCGCGGACGGTGTCGCGGTACTTCCCGTTCCACTCCGTCCACAGCGGGGGGAAGTTGCCCACCTGGTAGCCGCCCTCACCCAGGTCCCACGGCTCGGCTATCAGCTTGACCTGGGAGACGACCGGGTCCTGCTGGACGAGGTCGAAGAACGACGACAGCCGGTCGACGTCGTAGAACTCCCGGGCCAGGGTCGCCGCCAGGTCGAAGCGGAAGCCGTCCACGTGCATCTCGGTGACCCAGTAGCGCAGCGAGTCCATGATCAGCTGAAGCACGTGTGGATGGCGGACCCGCATGCTGTTGCCGGTGCCGGTGTAGTCCATGTAGTACTGCGGGTCGTCGTCGACCAGCCGGTAGTAGGCCGCGTTGTCGATGCCTCGGAAGCACAGCATGGGGCCCATGTGGTTGCCCTCGGCGGTGTGGTTGTAGACCACGTCGAGGATCACCTCGATGCCCGCCTCGTGCAGGTTGCGGACCATCCCCTTGAACTCCTGCACCTGCCGGCCGTCGCCGCCCGCGGAGGAGTAGCCGTTGTGCGGCGCCAGGAAGGCGATGGAGTTGTAGCCCCAGTAGTTGCGCAGCCCACGACTGACCAGGTGCTCGTCGTGGACGAACTGGTGCACTGGTAGAAGCTCGATCGCCGTCACGCCGAGACGGCGGTAGTGCTCGATCATCACCGGGTGGGCCACGCCCGCGTAGGTGCCGCGGTACTCCTCGGGCAGGCCCTCGTGCCGCATGGTCAGGCCGCGCACGTGCGCCTCGTAGATCACGGTCTCGTTGTAGGGGCGGCGCGGCGGCCGGTCACCGTTCCAGTCGAAGAACGGGCTGATCACCACGGACTTCATCATGTGCGGCGCGGAGTCGGTCGTGTTCACGCTGTCGGGATCGCCGAAGTTGTAGCCGAAGACGGCCTGGTTCCAGTCGACCTCGCCGTCCACCGCCTTGGCGTACGGGTCGAGCAGCAGTTTGTTGGGGTTGCACCGGTGGCCACGCGCGGGATCATGGGGACCGTGGACCCGGTATCCGTACCGCTGGCCCGGCAGGACCGTCGGCAGGTAGGCGTGCCACACGAACGCGTCGCGCTCCCGCAGCTCGATCCTCCGCTCGGCGCCCACGGCGTCGAACAGACAGAGCTCGACACGCTCGGCGACCTCCGAGAAGATCGCGAAGTTCGTCCCCGATCCGTCAAAGGTGGCACCGAGGGGATAAGGGCTGCCAGGCCAGACCTGCGACATACGCACGAAGCCTACGGCTCACTCCCCGTCGGTGACTTGGGGGCGCGCGAACCCCGACCGGTTCGCCCACTGCCGCCATTGAGGTTTCGTTGATCGCAAGATAATTGATCTTATTAAGGTGATGGTCATGGCGGACGAGGTCGTGTGGATCGTCGTCGCCGGCGCGCTCCTCGTCGGCGAGCTGCTCACGCTCGACCTGGTCCTGGTCATGTTCGCGCTCGCGGCGCTGGTGGGGGCGGGACTCGCCGTCCTGGGGGCCGATCTGATCGTGCAGCTCGTGGGGTTCGCGGTCGCCGCGGCCGGGCTCACGTTCGGCCTGCGGCCCGTCGCCCGCCGCCACCTCACCAGCGGCCCCGTGCTGCGCACCGGGACCGACGCCCTGGTCGGAGTGCCGGCCGTCGTCCTGGAGCGGGTCGACGGTTCGACCGGCCGGGTCCGGCTCGCCGGTGAGGTCTGGTCCGCGCGGTCGTACCCGGCGACGGACGAGTTCGAGGTCGGGGCCACCGTGCGGGTGCTGCGCGTCGACGGTGCCCACGTGATCGTGCACGCGGACGCCGTGCGCCGGGAGCTGGATTAGAGCGCGGCGACACTGCGCGCCGGGAGCTTGAGGAGTGAACATGGGCGGAGTCATCGCCGCCGCGGTCGCGGCACTGGTGGTCCTGATCTTCCTGGCGCGGACCGTGCGGATCGTGCCGCAGGCCCGGGCGATGGTGGTCGAGCGCCTCGGGCGCTACCACCGCACGCTGACGCCGGGCCTGGCGATCGTGCTGCCGATCGTCGACCGGATCCGGGAGCGCATCGACCTGCGGGAACAGGTGGTCAGCTTCCCGCCCCAGCCGGTCATCACCGAGGACAACCTCGTCGTCGGGATCGACACCGTCATCTACTTCCAGGTCACCGACCCGCGCGCGGCCACCTACGAGATCGCCGACTTCATCCGCGCCATCGAGCAGCTCACCGTGACCACGCTGCGCAACGTGATCGGCGGGATGAACCTCGAGGGCACGCTCACCTCGCGCGACCAGATCAACGGGCAGCTGCGCGGGGTGCTCGACGACGCGACCGGCCGGTGGGGCATCCGGGTCAACAGGGTGGAGCTCAAGGCCATCGACCCGCCCCGCTCCATCCAGGACTCGATGGAGAAGCAGATGCGGGCCGAGCGCGACCGGCGGGCCGCGATCCTGACCGCCGAGGGTGTCAAGGCGAGCGAGATCCTGCGGGCCGAGGGCGAGAAGCAGGCCGCGATCCTGCGGGCGGAAGGCCACCGGGAGGCCCAGATCCTCACCGCCGAGGGCGAGGCGAAGGCCATCGGCACCGTCTTCGGCGCCATCCACGAGGGCGACGCGGACCAGAAGCTCCTCGCCTACCAGTACCTGCAGATGCTCCCGCGACTGGCAGAGGGCCAGGCCAGCAAGCTGTGGATCGTCCCCAGCGAGCTCACCGCCGCCCTAGGCGGCCTGGCCGGGCCGGGCGGCCTGTTCGACGTCGGTGGCCGGGCAGCCGGCCCGGCCAGCCCGTCCGGTCCGGGGCCGGACCGCGACTGACGGGCCGGGTCGAACGGGGCGGGCCGGACGGGCCGGAGTCGGACCTGTCCATCGCCTGTCCGCGGCCGGGCCGGTGGGCCCGCGCGGCCTGCGGACCAGCCCATCTGTCGGGGTGGGGGTCACCACATGTGGCACCAGGGGAGGGGGTGGGTCTAGTCCTCGAACGCCGGTCATGGCACGATCGACTGGTATTCGAGGGGTCCGGCGTGACGAGACGCAGGGGAAGGCGTTCCTCGTCGACGGAGGTCCCGCGTGGTGGCAATGTCCTCGACAGCTCGTGAGCTGTCTTCCGGCTCGTCGTCCTTCGCCGTGCCGGGCAAGTTGGCGGTGCTCGCATGTCCGCCGGCACTGTGCCCGCACCTGGAGTTCGCCGTGTCCGGTGCCCTGTCCGCCCCGGTCTCCCTGACCTGGACGGCGCAGCCGGGCCGGCCCGGTTTCCTGTACGCCGGTCTGGAATGGCGGGCGAGCCCGGGAACCGCCGGGCGGCTCGCCGCCGTCCTGCGCCGGCTGGGTCATGTCACGTTCGAGGCCGTCGAGGGGCCCTCGCCCGGCTGCGACGCGGAGCGCTACTCCTTCACTCCCGATCTCGGCCTGCACCGGGCCGCGATCGCCGCCAACGGGGACGTCGTCGTCGGCGAGGGGGCGCTGCTGGCGCTGATGGAGCGCGGCGAGGCGCGGGAGACCCTCTCGCGGGGCCTGCACCGGCTGCTGGGAACCGCCTGGGACGACGTCCTCGAGCCGCTGCGCCGTGGGGCGCACGGAGCTCCGGTCACCTGGCTGCGTCGTACCGGGTGACGTCCGCCGACGACATTCCGTGCCCGGGGAGATTGCCCCGTTAGAAGCCTGTGTGTGTCCTTGTGAGCCCGCGCTCACCTCCCTGTGGCCAAGCCCACATCGTGTTCGCGTGGGCCTGACGGGCACATACCCCCGGGGTCGTGCGTTGTGGGTTGCGCACGACGAGCGCACAACCTTTCTGGGAGTACTTCAGTGGCCACCGATTACGACACCCCCCGCACAGCCGATATCGAGGAAACCTCGGAGCAGAGCCTCGAGGCGCTCAAGGCCCGGCGGGCGGACGCGGCGGCCGACCTCGGTGACGATGTCGATCCGTTCGAGACCGAGCTCGGCCTGCCCGGCGCCGACCTGTCCGGAGAGGAGCTGACCGTCCGCGTCCTGCCTCGGCAGGCAGATGAGTTCACCTGCACCAGTTGCTACCTTGTCCACCACCGCAGCCAGCTCTACGACGCCCGGCGGATGGTGTGCCGGGACTGCGCCGCCTGACAGCGGCTTCACACCGACAGCGGCACCGCCGCGGGAGCCCGCGGCAGCGCCGCGGCGGGTGACCCGGCGGGGCGGCGTCAGCCCCCTCCCCGGGCGGTCAGGCCCTCCACCCGCACGCCCGCCCCGACCATCCGGGCGATCGCGCGTTCGCGATCACCCTCCGCCAGCTCGACGAACCGGGTCAGCTCCAGCGGGAGCGTCACCTCCAGACCCAGCGCACGGGCGTCGAGCGCCGTCTCCAGCACGCAGTAGTCACCAGCCAGGCCCACCACCACGACCGTGCGGACGGAGCCGGCGGCAAGCCGCTCGCCGAGCACGGTCGCCGACCGCTCGCCCGAACGTGGGTCACGGACGGAGAAGCCCGAGTACCCGTCGTGGCCGTCCACGCCCTTGCGGATCACCTCACCGGCCACCGTCAGGTCGGGGCACAGGCGCGCCCCGGGCGTGCCTCGCACGCAGTGCGGCGGCCAGATCCCGCCCTCGGTGACGAAGTGCGGCGTGGACGGCGGATGCCAGTCCTGGGTGTAGAAGACCGGGGAGCCCGCGCTCGTCGCCGCCGCGATCTCCCGGTTCACCCCGGCGACGATGTCCTCGCCACCGGCGACGTAGAGGCTGCCCCCGGGCACGGCGAAGTCGTTCTGCAGGTCGAGGACGACCAGCGCCACGCCGGGCCCGTACCGCGTTGCCATCGCGTCACCTCGATCCCGATCCGGCGGCGCCTCGCCCGGGCCCCGGACGCCCCTCGCCCGCGCCGCTCGGCAGACCGCCCCGCGCCCCGCCCGCGGGTTCCGCCCCGCCTGTGGGTGGAGGGCGGCGTGTCGCCGGGAATGCCCGCGCCTGTCCCACTGTAAGTTGCGGGCGTGCGCAGTCGCGACTACGGACACGACGTCCTGGCCCAGCCCGAACGCCGGGCGCCCAGGAAGCCCCGGACGGTCGAGATCGAGCCGGACCTGGTGGTCGAGGACGCCGACTCGGGCTACTGCGGGGCGGTCGTCGGCGTGGAGGCCGGCGGCGTGATGCTCGAGGACCGCCGCGGGCGCCGTCGGGTCTTCCCCCTCGGCGAGGGCGCCTTCCTCCTCGACGGCGAGCGGGTGACCCTGGCCCGCCCCCGTCCGGCCGCGCCCGCCCGGCCCAGCCGTACCGCCTCGGGATCGATCGCCGTCCCCGGCCTGCCGGCGCGGGTGGCCCGCGCCAGCCGCATCTACGTCGAGGGCCTGCATGACGCCGCGCTGGTCGAGCGGGTGTGGGGCGACGACCTGCGGATCGAGGGCGTCGTCGTCGAGCCGCTGGACGGCGTGGACGACCTGCCGTCGATCGTCGCGAGCTTCCAGCCGGCGGCCGGGCGCCGGCTGGGTGTCCTCGTCGACCATCTCGTGGCGGGGTCGAAGGAGAGCCGCATCGCCGCGTCGGTCGCGGGCGCGCACGTGCTCGTCACCGGGCACCCCTACATCGACATCTGGCAGGCGGTGAAGCCCTCCTCGGTCGGGATCGAAGCCTGGCCGCGGGTGCCGCGCGGGCAGCAGTGGAAGGAAGGCGTCTGCCGGGCGCTGGGGGTCGCCGAGCCGGCCGACATGTGGCGCCGGGTGCTGGGCGCCGTCGACTCGTACGCCGACCTCGAACCGGGCCTGCTCGGGGCCGTCGAGCGGCTGATCGACTTCGTCACCGAGCAACCCTGACGAGATCGTGCCCGGCCGCCGCTGGCCGAGACCGCTGGATGCCTCGGCCAGGACCACGCCGCGCCCCGGTCGAGGCCGGTCCCGATGAGTCGGCGAGGCGGTCGGTCGCGTACGGTCGGTTCGGACTTTCCGGTCTTCCGGCCCAGCCCTGTCGATCTCGCTCCAGTCAACGCCGGACGCTGGACGGGCCGTGTCCAGGAGGGGGCGGACAGAATCGGGGGCTGACATGCCCGGGTACACGCCAAGGAGAGTTTCGCCCTACGTGCTGCTCGGCGTGGCATCCCTGGTCGCCATCGCTGTCGCGCTGGCCGGGATGGCCTTCTGGCCCGGGTCGTCGGATCCACCCCGGTCGCCCCAGGCGGCATCCACGGCGGTGCCCCTGCGTGATCCCCATGCGCTGACCGGGCGGACGATCGTGCTCGACCCGGGCCACAACGGCGGGAACGGTGCCGCGGGATCGGCCATCAACCGCCTCGTCGACGCCGGCGGGTTCCAGAAGGAATGCGACACCGCCGGCGCGGAGACCGACGCCGGATATCCGGAGCACGCATTCACCTTCGACGTGGCGACCCGGGCCGCGGGCCTGCTGCGCTCGCGCGGGGCGACGGTGATACTCACCCGCAATGACGACACGGGCGTCGGTCCCTGCGTCGACGAACGGGCCCGGATCGGAAATGCGGCCGGCGCGGAGGCTGTGGTCTCCATTCACGCCGACGGCGGGCCGCCCGAAGGCAGCGGATTTCACGTCATCGCGCCTGCGGCCAGTCCGGACGGTGGAAACGGGGGCATTCTCACCGCCTCGGCGCGGCTGGCGGATCTGCTGCGCGGCTCCTTCGGCGCGGCGACCGGCCAGCGTCGGGCGGACTATCTGGGAGACGACGGGATCACGGTCCGCTCGGATCTGGGCGGGCTCAATCTCTCCCGTGTTCCCAAGGTTTTCCTCGAGTGCGGAAACATGCACAACCCGGGCGACGCCGGGCGGATCAGCGACGCCGCCTGGCGGCAGCGGGCGGCCGAGGGCATCGTCGACGGCCTCGCGGCCTTCCTGGTCAGCGCCCCGACCGGCGTGGCCGGGCCGGCCACGGGCTAGCCGGCCCCGAGGGTCGGCGGGCTGGCCGGCTTCGGGCTGTCGCGGTGGGCGCGCCGATGGTCCGGGCTGTGCGCCTCGGCCGCGTGTCGCAAGTGAATCATGATGTTCGCCTGGTGCACGCAGGGGCCCGGGAAACCAGAAAGGCCATCCCCTGAGGGATGGCCGTTTGCGCTGATAGCGCGGGTGGTGGGCGATACTGGGATTGAACCAGTGACCTCTACCGTGTCAAGGTAGCGCTCTCCCACTGAGCTAATCGCCCGGAACCTGATCAGAGGCGGAGGCGGGAATCGAACCCGCGTACAGGGCTTTGCAGGCCCTTGCCTAAACCACTCGGCCACTCCGCCGTGAAAGGCCGTGATGGCTTTACTTCTGACCACACCGCTTCCGAGCGGACGACGGGATTCGAACCCGCGACCCTCACCTTGGCAAGGTGATGCTCTACCACTGAGCCACGTCCGCATGCTCCGCTGCTGCTTCTGCTACGAGGAGGAATTTACCACGAGCAGGTGGGGCGCCGATCTGGCTGGCGTCCCGCTTGGCGGTGCAGGTAGCACTCTAGCGGACGATCGGGGCGGTCGTCGAATGTGGGTGCCACCGTGCCGGGATGTCGCCCGGATGTCGCCCTGGTATCGATGAGATGTTGCGTTGGAGCACGATCTTGGTGTCACCGGTGTGTCGCCCGGCCGCGCGGGCCCGGCGTGCGGTGGGCGGGGGCCGGGCCCGCCGTGGGTAAGGGTCAGGACCAGGGCGGGCGGCAGCCCCGGAACTCGGGCGGGCGAAGGTCTGGGACCTGGGAGGGAGAGCGGGGCCGGGGCGGGAGAGCGGGGCGGGAGCCGTCCGGCCGGGGACTGGCCGGACGGACCGTGGGGCCGGGCGTGGGGGGGCGGACTTGGTGAGGGACGGCGCACAACGGGGGTAGGCAGAACAGGGGTGGTGGGGCGGAGGCGCGTACACAGGGGCACAGGGCAAAACCTCCGCCGTCTCCGGGCGCCACGCGCACGGTGACCTGGGCGTGGGGTACGGCGACCACGGCGATACGGTGATCAGGATGACTGGGGCGAATGGGGGCACAACGCGCGGGGGCTCGACGGACAGGAGTGGCACAAAGGTGCGTCTACGAGCGACCGGCGGGCCCGTCGCGGCGCGGGTTCGCGGCCGGGAGTCCTATCTGCTGGCGGGCGGCAGGCTCGCCACCGGGGTCGTGGAAGTGCACGACGACCTCCGGGTGCTCGACCGCGGTGGCTTCTGGGGAGTCGTCGTCGACTTCGAGGGTCGTACCCGCTGCGTCCGGTTCAGGCACGTGCGCCCGGCGCCTGACGTCACGGCGCTCGCGGCCGGGCCGTGGCGCGGCCCCGCCCGGACGGACTGGGCGACGAGCATGGACGCCGCGGCCTACATCGCCGGCGTCCACGCGATCCGGTCCGAGATCGCCGCCGGCGAGGTCTACCAGGTGAACCTGTGCCGGCTGCTGTCCGCGCCCACCGTCCCCGGCCCCGCCGGCACGGACCTCGCCGCGCTGGCGACCGTCCTGGCCGCGGGCAACCCGGCCCCCTACTCGGTGGTGCTCGACGCCCCCGAGGCCGGCGTACGCATCGTCGGGGCCTCACCGGAGCTGTTCCTGTCGCGGGAGGGTGACCTCGTACGGTCCGGCCCGATCAAGGGCACCGGGCGCACGGTCGCCGACCTGCGGGACAAGGACGTCGCGGAGAACGTCATGATCGTCGACCTCGTTCGCAACGACCTGGGACGGGTCGCCCGGCCCGGCAGCGTCACGGTGCCCGCGCTGTGCGCGGTGGAACGGCATCCCGGCCTGGTTCACCTCGTGTCGACCGTGCAGGCCACGCTGGCGCCGGGTGTGGGGTGGGCCGAGCTGCTGGCCGCGACCTGCCCACCCGGCTCGGTGTCGGGAGCGCCCAAGTCGAGCGCGCTGCGGATCATCCGGGAGCTGGAGCCGGTGGCGCGCGGCCACTACTGCGGCGGCATCGGCTGGGTGGACGCCGACAGCGGACACGGCTGGCTGTCGGTGGGAATCCGCACGTTCTGGCTCGCCGACGAGCGGATCTGGTTCGGGACAGGCGCCGGCATCACCTGGGGCAGCGACCCGGAGGCCGAATGGCGCGAGACCGAGCTGAAGGCGCACCGGCTGCTCGCCCTGGCCTCGTCACCAGGGCGGGACGGCCGGACCGGTCCCTCCATGCCGCCACGCGAGGCGGCCCGGACCCGGCGGATCGCGGCGGCCCGCTGACCGCGGACAGCAAAACGCCTGGTGGGGAAGTTCTCCCCACCAGGCGAATGATCGTGCGCCTGATCTGTGCCGGAAGTGCCCGCACCGGTTTGCCGGGGTCGGACACGGTGCCGACCCCGGTGAGATCACCGCTCGGGGCCGCCCCAGATCAGTAGGGCGAGTTCGGCATCCAGGTCGATGACGTCGCTCTCCCCGCCGAGCGGTACAGCGGAGTACGTGCGGCGGAGGAAGGCCAGCACCTCCGCGCGCGGCATCTCGAACAGAGCGTGACCGGATGGACTGGACAACGACAGGCAGACGATCCGCCCGCCCGACTGCGCGGCGGGCCAGACCTGGACATCGCCGTCGCCGGCTGGCCGGCGCACGCCGTCGCTCAGCAGCTGCCGGGCGAATGTCCATTCGACGACCTCGTCGGCGCCGGTACGGAAGCCGATGCTGACCGCATAAGGGTCAGCAGGCTCGTATCGGACGGTGGCGGCGACCGGAACCGGGGCGCCGCCGGGAACGACGAGCCGAAGGGCGAGTTCTGCGGTGATCGAATCGTGACGAATAGTCATCGGGCGGCCTCTCATGGTGCGTGGTGCGGGCGAGCACCCGTGTAACGAGATAGTTCCCTCTCTGAGTCCCGTTGGAAACAAGGTTATGCCAAGACAACATCCGTTACGGCGATTCGGGCGAGTTGCCCTACCCAGGAAGCCCGACCGAAGTCCTCCGAGAAGACCCGGCCGGCGCGGTATGCGCGGCCGTCGGCCTTACGTGGCCGGACGATCGCTGTCCGCGTTCGACTGAGGGTTCCCCCGAGCACAATGGCCGTTCTGCCGAGGCCGTGCCACTCACAGCCTTCCCTGTCCGGACCCGTCTCAACCACGGCGAGTCCCGGTCAACCCGGCGCTGTCCGGCCATCGGCCGGAGGGTTGACATGCCCGCATCCGTCCGGCGGCCACCCCCCGTCCGACGCTCGGTCCCGTCCGTGTAAGCTGAGTCCAACCTCGGCGAGGACGCAACACATCCCAGCCGAGGGGCGGTTCCGGAAGGCCGTCCAGGCCTCGGAGCACCCACACGGGTGCACCCGACCAGGCGTCCAACCAGGCCAAATCGGGCGTATAGCTCAGTGGTAGAGCGCTGCCTTCACACGGCAGAGGTCCGTGGTTCGAAACCACGTACGCCCACGCGATCGGGCGCGGTCTGGTCGATCCCCCTTGGGGGATCTTCCTGGGCTCCCGCGCGATGTCTTTCGGGGGGCCCAGCCCCCCGAACCCCCCAGGTGATGTGTCTGGGGGGTTCTTTGTTGTTTGGGGTGGCACTTTGGTGGGGGTTGCTCTCTGTGCGGCTGGTGGGTGGCGGGGGTCTGGTGGGTGGAGGGGGTTAAGTGCCGCTGCGAGGCTGGTGGGTGGAGGGCGTGGGGTGAGGTGTGCGGGGGTGGGCGGTCATCTGTAGGGGCTGGGGGCGCAGGGTTACGCGGGGGATGGGGGTTACCGGGCGGCCTGGGGTGGGGGTCAGGGTTCGGATGGAGCTGATCGCGGCCAGGGCCAGTGCTCCTTCCATCTCGGCGAAGGTGTTGCCGATGCACTGGCGGGTTCCGCCGCCGAAGGGGAAGTAGGCGTACTTCGGGCGGGTGGGGTCGGGGGTCAGCCAGCGCTGGGGGCGGAACTCCTCGGGGACGGGCCACCAGGTGGGGTCCCGGTGGATCACCCACTGGCTCAGCAGGACGTTCGTGTCCGCGGGCAGGTGGTACCCGGCGAGGGTGACGTCCCTCGTCGTGCGGCGCAGGAGGATCCACGCGGGTGGGTACAGGCGCAGGGTCTCGCTGAACACGGCCCGGGTGAAGGGCAGCTCGGCCAGGTCCGCGGTGGTCGGTTTCCGGCCGTTGAGGACGTCGTCGAGTTCGGTGTGCATCCGGTCGCGGGCCTGCGGGTTGGTGGCGAGCAGGTGGTAGGCCCAGGTCATCGCATTCGCGGTGGTCTCGTGACCGGCCAGCAGGATGGTCAGCGCCTCGTCGCGGATCGAGGTGTCGTCCAGGGGGGCGCCGGTGTCGGCGTCGCGGGTGGCCAGCAGGGTGGACAGCAGGTCGGAGCCGGCGGCGTCGAGTGATCTGCGCTGCTCGATCATCTCCATGACCACGGCGGTGAGATCGTCCCGCGCGTCGCGCGCCGCTCGCAGCGGGCCGATCGGCAGGTGCTGCTGCAGGCGCATGGCTCCCGGGAGAACGGCCAGCTGGGACAGTCGCATGTTCGCGGCGACGGCGCGGCGCACCCGCCGGACCACCTCGCTGTCGACGTCGACGCCGAACACGGTGCGGGCGACGACCGCGAGGGTCAGCTCGCTCATGTCGGTGTGGACCTCGCGGCGGGAGCCGTCCGCCCAGCCCAGCGCGGTGGCGCGGGACAGCTCGGAGATCGCGGTGCCGTAGCCGGCGATCCGCTCGCGGTGGAACATCGGCTGGATCAGCCGGCGGCGGGTCCGGTGGAGGTCTCCGCCGCTGGTGAGCAGGCCCGAACCGAGCAGCAGGGACAGCGGCTGGATTCCCTCGCCCGGCGGCATGGTGCGCCGGCGCAGGCCCTTCGCGTAGGCACGCTGCTCGCCCACCAGGACCTGCTCGACCGCGTCGGGGCCGCACACGAGGTGGAAGCCGCCGCGCCCGACCGGCACCCGGACGATCGGGCCGTAACTGGTGCGCAGCCGGGTGAACAGGCGGAGCGGGTCGGCGAGCAGCTCGCGCAGGAACGCCGGGGTGGCCCGGCCCGGCCCCGGTGCCTGCGCCCCGGTGTGCCCCGCGGTGGGGAGGCGGTCGATCGACATGCGCGGCTCCAGGAGGCGCTCCGGGGACAGCGGCCCCGTACCGCGCCCTCGGGATTCATCCTGGACCCCGGGTCGGGTGGCCGACCGTCTCGCCGGCCGCGGGCGGGCCTGTACTGGCCGCCCGTGCGCGGTCCGCGGGTGGGTACCGTGGTGTCTCGGACGGGTACCGGCGGGCCGGCTGGTGATCGGCGGCGGCGGGACGGGGCTCGCGGGGCGCGGGAGGCGGCAGCGTGGTGAGGGTGGCGCAGGTCGGAGGGCGGTGCTGGCGGGAGCCGATCCCGTCGGCGGCGGGGCCGGGCAGGTGAGCGCGACCGCGGCGCCGGACGGCACGCCCGTCGACGAGCAGGCTGGTGTCGGCCACCCGGACGCCTTCCAACGTCTCTACACGCCGCATCGCATGGCGTACATCAAGGGGGCGGGGCGGTCCCCCGACGACGAGTGCCCCTTCTGCGCCATCGTGGCGATGACGGACGAGGACGGCCTTGTGGTCGCCCGGGGAAAGTCCGTATACGCCGTACTTAATTTGTATCCATACAACGCGGGTCATTTGATGGTGGTGCCGTACCGCCATGTCGCCGACTACGCCGAGATGGACTACGACGAGACGGTGGAGATGTCGTTGTTCGTCCAGCACGCGTTGCGCGCGTTGCGGATGGCCAGTGGCGCGCATGGCTTCAACACCGGTATGAACCTCGGTTCGGTGGCCGGCGCCGGAATCGCCGCCCATGTGCACCAGCATGTTGTTCCGCGCTGGGGCGGTGACACGAACTTCATGCCCGTCGTCGGCGCGACCCGGGTGTTGCCGGCGCTGCTCGGCCAGACGCGGGAGCTGCTTGCGCAGGCGTGGCGGCGCACCGGGCAGACGGCCTGACCCACCCGCGCGGGGTGGGCCGGCGGCCGTCCGCGGTGACCCGCTGTCACCCGGGAGGGTCGGGCCCGGCGCCGTCCGGCACAGCCGCGCCCGCGCGGGTCATGCCGGCGCGGGGCGGCCGTGCGGGGTCACGACTTCTCGGTGAACCTGGCCGTCAGATGGTCGGGAACCGGCTCGTAACCGAGGGGGCGGCGGCTGAAGACGCCCGTCCCGTGGCTCACGGAGCGTAGGTCGACGGCGTAGCGGGTCATCTCGGCCGCGGGGATCTCCGCGTGGATGGCGGTGCGCGCCGGGACCTCCGGGCCGCCGTTGCCGACCGGCGCCATCCCCACGACCCGGCCGCGCCGCGCGGAGACGTCGCTCATCACCGCGCCGACGTGCTCGTCAGGCACGGTGACGTGCACCTCCAGGACGGGTTCGAGCAGCACCACGCCGGCCGCGCGCGCGGCCTCCCGCAGTGCCAGGCCGCCGGCCGCCTGGAAGGCCATGTCGGACGAGTCGACGCTGTGCGCCTTCCCGTCGACCAGGCGCACCCGCAGGTCGACGGCGGGGAACCCGGCCTCCAACCCCCGCTCCAGCTGGGCCCGCACTCCCTTCTCCACCGAGGGAATGAACTGGCGGGGGACCGCGCCGCCGACGACCTCGTCCACGAACTCGAAGCCGCTGCCGGCGGGCAGCGGCTCGACCTTGAGGCGGCAGATCGCGTACTGCCCGTGGCCGCCCGACTGCTTCACCAGCCGCCCGACGCCCTCGGCCGGCCCGCGCAGCGTCTCCCGCATGGGAACCCGCAGCGGGATCTTCTCGAGGGTGACGCCGAACCGCTCCCGCAGGCGGTCCAGGACGACGTCGCAGTGGGCCTCGCCCATGGACCACAGGACGAGCTGGCCGGTCTCGGCGTCCTGCGTGACGGTCAGGGTGGGGTCCTCGGCGCAGACGCGGCCCAGCGCCGCGGACAGCTTGCTCTCGTCGGAGCGGGCCGGGGCGCGCACGGCTACGGGCAGCAGCGGCTCCGGCATCGTCCAGGCGGGCAGGTGGCGCGGGTCCGCCGGGTCGGAGAGGGTGTCCCCGGTCTCGGCGGTGGACAGCCGGGTGATGACGCAGATCCCGCCGGCGGCGCACTCGTCGACCGAGTGCAGCGCGATGCCGACGGCCTGCGAGAGCGCCCCGACCCGTTCGTCGTCGTCGTGGTCGGGATGTCCGGCGGCCGCTCGTCCGTGGCCTGAGACGTGTACGGCCGCGTCGGGGCGCAGGACGCCGGAGAAGACCCGGACGAGGGACATCCGGCCGATGTACGGGTCGGTGGTGGTGCGGACGATCTCGGCGACCAGGGGCCCGGCCGGGTCGCCGACCGCCGGTGGGCACGGTGAACCGTCCGGGCGGGTGAGGCTGGGCAGCGGGTGCTCGCGCGGGGACGGGAAGGCGTGTGCGAACAGGTCGAGCAGCTCCACGGTGCCCAGGCCGGGCGGCACGCCACGAGCTCCGGCCGCGGCGCGTGACGGTACCGCGAGCGGCAGGACTGGGTAGAATGACCCGCGCGCCACCGCGGTCTCCAGGTCGTCGAGCAGCATCTTGGGGTCGAGCTCCTCGCCGCCGAGGTACCGCTCGAGCAGGCTCTCGTCCTCGCTCTCGGCGATGATCCCCTCGACCAGGGCACCGCGCGCCGCCCCCGCGGCGCCGGTCAGCTCGGCCGGGGGCTCCTGCTCGCGGCGGGTCCCGGCCGAGTACTCGATCACCCGTCCGGTGAGCAGGGCGACGAGCCGGGACGGCTCCGCGCCGCCGGGTTCGGGCAGGTAGACGGGCAGGACTCCGGCGCCGAAAGTCTCCTGGCAGGCGAGCAGGGTCGCGTCGAAGTCGGCCCGGGGATGGTCCAGCCGGGTGATGGCGATCGCGCGGGGCATGCCGACCGCCGCGCACTCCTCCCAGAGCATCCTGGTCGACCCGTCGATGTCCTCGAGGGCGCTGATGACGAACAGGGCGGCGTCCGCCGCGCGCAGGCCCGCTCGCAGCTCCCCGACGAAGTCCGGGTATCCGGGGGTGTCCAGCAGGTTCACGGCCAGGCCACGGTGGCACAGCGAGGCCAGGACGAGCGAGATGCTCCGCTGGGCCGGTTCTCCGCCGGGGGATGCGCCCGCGCCGCCCCCGGCGGCACCCACCCCGGGCGCGCCCCCGTCGGCCCCGGCGCGGGCCTGGCCGCCGGCGCCTCTGCCGTTGGCGTTGGCGCGGCCGTTGCCACCCTTCCTGCCGCTGCCGCTGCCGCTGCCGCTGCCGCTGCCGTTGCCGTTGCCGTTGCCGGCGGCTGGCATGGTGGCGGCGGGCTGCCCGTCGAGGAACTCGGCCACCTGGAGGAGATGCCGCAGCAGGGTCGTCTTGCCGGCACCGGTGTGCCCGACGAGGACCACGTTGCGCACATCACGCGGAGTTGCTGACATTCCGGCCTCCCAACAGGGTGCGGCGGAGCCGGTGCGCCGGCGCGACTCCGCCGGCGCGGATCCGCCTGGCTCGCGGTGCCCGCGGCCGGCCGAGGGGCCGTACCCCGCGGGCGTGCTGTGTTCTGCGTGGCAGGTCTTGCGTGGCAGGTCCTGCGCGCCGTGTCTGTCGTGTGTCCGCCGCGGGCACTGGTACGTACCCCGAAGAGTCCTCCGATGTGACGTGGGGAACAACCCCAGCCCCGATCGTGATCGGATATGAGCGGATCGTGACGGCGGTACTGTGAGACCGCCCCAACCCGGGCGGTACGCCAGAGACGACGGGACGGACATGCTCGCAAGCAAGGCGCGACCCCAGATCCAGAAGGTGCTCGATCCGTTGAGCCAGTGGGCCGCGCGCTCGTCGGTGTCACCCGACATGGTGACGGTGATCGGCACGATCGGGGTGGCCGGCGGGGCCCTCGGCTTCTTCACCCGCGGAGTGTTCTTCGTCGGAACGCTCGTCATCACCCTGTTCGTCTTCTCGGACCTGATGGACGGGGTGATCGCCCGGGCCCGCGGCATCTCCTCCAAGTGGGGCGCGTTCCTGGACTCGACCTCCGACCGGGTCGGCGACGGCGCGATCTTCGGGTCACTGGTGATCTGGTACGCGGGCGACGGCGACTCGCTGCCGCTGGCGGGCGCCGCCCTGCTCTGCCTGGTCGCCGGCTCCGTGACCTCGTATGTCAAGGCCCGCGCCGAGGGCCTGGGGTTCAGCTGTGACGTCGGGTTCGCCGAGCGCGGCGAGCGTCTGCTGATCCTGCTCGTGGCCGCCGGCCTGTACGGCCTGGGCGTGCCCTATTTGCTGCCCGCGGCGCTGTGGTTCCTGGTCGGGGCTACCCTGCTCACCGTGAGCCAGCGGGTGGTGCACGTGCACCGCCAGTTCGTCCGGTCCGGGCGGCCCACGCTCGCCCCGCCGGCCGGCTCGCCGGCACCCGACCCGGCTGTCGAGCAGCCCGGCTCGCCGGGCGGCGACCCGTCCGGTGCCGCGTCGGTCATGAGCGCGGGCGGCGGCATGGACGGCGCGCCCACCCCGGCCGGGGTGGGCGGCGCGCAGCAGCCGGCGGTGCCGGCACAGCAGCCGCAGCAGGCCGTGCTGGCACAGCAGCCGCAGCCGCCGGTGCCCGCGGTGCCGCGGATCGCTCCGGGCCACTGACCGCGCGAATCGGAACCGACCGTCGATGACGTCCGCGGGGCGGGTGACGCTGCTCGGCTACGTGCTGGGGTGGCGTCTCGTCCGGCTGCTGCCCGAGCGCGTCGCCGCCTGGTGTTTCGCCCGCGCCGCGGATCTCGCCCACCGCCGTGGCGGGCGCGGGACGGCGCGGCTGCGCGCCAACCTGGCCCGGGTCGTGCCGCCGGGCACCGACCTCGACGCGCTGACCCGGTCCGCGCTGCGCTCCTACGCGCGGTACTGGATGGAGGTCTTCCGTCTCCAGGACATGCCGACCCGCCGGCTGATCGGCGCCATGCGGGTGCTCGACGAGGACCGGCTGCGCCGCGCGCACGCGACCGGCCGGGGCGTCATCCTGGCCCTGCCGCACATGGGGAACTGGGAACAGGCCGGGGCGTGGCTGGTGGCCACCGGCATCCCGTTCACGACGGTGGCCGAGCGGCTGCGCCCCGAGGAGCTCTTCGAGCGGTTCGTCCGGTTCCGCACCGCGCTCGGCATGGAGGTCATCCCGCTGACCGGCGGCACGCAACCGCCGTCGGACCTGCTGGCCGAGCGGCTGCGCGCCGGCGGCGCCCTGTGCCTGCTGGCGGACCGCGACCTCAGCTCCGCCGGGGTTGCCGTCACCTTCTTCGGGGCGACGGCGACCATGCCGCCGGGGCCGGCCGCGCTCGCGCTGCGCACCGGGGCGGTCCTGCTGCCGGTCACGCTGTGGTTCGACGACGACGGCTGGAGCGCGCGGATCCATCCCGAGGTCGAGCACACCGACATCCCGGCCATGACCCAGCGGCTCGCGGACGAGTTCGCCTCCGGCATCGCCGCCCATCCGTCCGACTGGCACATGCTCCAGCGGATCTGGCCCGACCGGTCATGAGGAGCAGCCGGCGGTGAGAATCGGACTCGCCTGCCCCTACACCTGGGACGTGCCCGGGGGCGTCCAGGCGCACGTGCGTGACCTCGCCGAGACGCTGCTCGACGCCGGGCACGAGGTCTCGGTGATCACCCCGGTGGACGACGAGTCCACGCTGCCGGCGTACGCCGTGGACGCCGGCCGCGCGGTGCCGGTGCCCTACAACGGCTCGGTGGCCCGGCTGCTCATGGGGCCGGTCTCGGCCGCCCGGGTGCGTCGGTGGCTGCGCGAGCACGACTTCGACGTGCTGCACGCGCACGAGCCGACCGCGCCCAGTGTCAGCCTGCTGGCCTGCATGCTCGCGGACGGTCCGCTGGTGGCGACCTTCCACACCGCCAACCCCAGGTCAAGGATCCTCACCGCGGGGCACCGCGCGCTGCGGCCGTCGCTGGAGAAGCTGCGGGCACGGATCGCCGTGTCCGAGGCGGCACGGCGCACGCTCGTGGAGCACCTCGGCACCGGCGCGATCCTCATCCCGAACGGAGTGGCCGTGCGGGCCTTCGAGGGCGCCCGCCCACTGCCCGGCTACGGCACCGCGCCGACGGTGGCGTTCCTCGGCCGGATCGACGAGCCGCGCAAGGGCCTGGACGTGCTGATGGCCGCGTTCCCGAGGCTCGTCGAGAAGGTGCCGGACGTCCGCCTGCTGGTCGCGGGCCCCGGCGACACCGAGGCGGTGCGCTCCCGCATCGACCCCGCGCTGCTCGGACGGGTCGACCTGGTAGGGCTCGTCCCGGAGGCCGACAAGGCCGCGGTGTTCGCCTCCGGCAGCGTGTACTGTGCCCCGAACACGGGGCAGGAGAGCTTCGGGATCGTGCTGCTCGAGGCGATGGCGGCCGGGACGCCGGTCGTCGCGAGCGACATCGACGCGTTCCGGCGGGTGCTCGACAACGGGCGGGCCGGGCGGTTGTTCGGGGTGGGGGAGCCGGCGGAGCTGGCGGCGAACCTGGCCGAGCTGATCGAGGACCCGGCCGAGCGAGCCCGGCTGGCCGAGCGCGGCCGCGCCGTCGTCGCCCGGTACGACTGGCGGGTGATCGCCCAGAGCATCGTCGGCGTGTACGAGATGGTCTCCGGTGACCGCCCGGTGTCGGTCGCCGCCCCCGAGGAGAGCTGAGCCGGCCGGCCGGTATCCCGCGGCGGCCGGATCGCGGCGCCGGCCGGTGTCCTGTGCCCGGCGATATCCCGCGCCGGCCGATATCACCGACCGGCCGTGACCTGTTCACCGGGGTTGACTACGCTGCGCGAGATGACAGTCGTGGTGGTCGTGGTGGTGGCCGTAGTGGTGATCGCCACCTACCTGACCTGGCTGGCGAGTCGGCTCGACCGGCTGGCCGGCCGGGTCGACGCGGCGCGCGCCGGCCTCGTGGTCCAGCTCATGGCCCGGGCCGACGCGGCGCACGAGCTCGCCCGCCGCCGTGACCTCGCCGAACTCGCCGACATGGCCGAGCGTGCCCGGGCCGGCCATGTCGCCCTGCTCGCCGGCGCCGGTCTGGGCACCACCGCGGAGGACGCGGAGAACGCGCTGAGCCGGGCGCTGCGCGCCCCGGCCGTCGTCGCCGTGGGGCAGCGCGCCCCGGAGGAGGTGCGCGCCGTCGACTCGGCGGCGGCCCGGGTGGCCCTGGCCCGCCAGTTCCACAACGACGCGGTCGGCGACGTCCGCTCGCTCGCCGGCCGGCGCCTGGTGCGGGTCCTGCACCTGTCGGGGCGCCGGCCGCTGCCCGCCTACTTCGAGATCGACGACGCGCTGCCCGCCCGGGAGGAGGACCCCCCGCCCCGTTCGGACGACCCGGCCGGGATCCCCGGAGCCTGAGCGCTCGCGTTGCGCGTCGTCCCCTGCTGGTCCGGCACGGCGCTCTGGTCGGGCTGCCCCGCGCCCGCGCCGGGCACCGGCCCGAGACACAGGACGAAGTCAGGCCCCGGCCCGGTCTGCGTGTAGCTCGCGGTCGTCTCCGTCCAGAGGTCGCACCGGGCGTCGGAGTCGCCGTCCAGCCTGGTCAGGACGACGTACTGGGCCTGCGGTGACGCGCAGTCGACGATCGAGATCCGCTGGCCGTCCCGGCGGACGCAGTCGCCGGAGCGGGCCCCCGCCTCACTCGGGTCGCTCGTCGCGATCGCCGCCACGACCAGCGCGAGCGCGAGGAGCGGGACCAACAGGCCGAGGGCCTCGGGCCGGCGGAACAGCGGGCGTCCCGGCCGCAGCGGCGGGGCGAGGGCGGGCCCCGGCGGGGGCAGCTTGCCGATCTTCGAGTGCTCGGTGAAGTTCAGCAGCAGGATCACCGGGGTGATGAACAGCGACGCGATGCCCCACCAGCCCTGCCAGAGCGTTCGCGCGTTCATGGCGCGCAGCGTCGCGGTGCCGCAGGTGCGGCAGAACGGTCCGTGCTCGGCGCGGAACCGCATGAAGATGATGAAGCCCTGGTGCCCGCGGATCGTCGCGGGCACGGCCGGGGCCGCACCGCAGATCCGGCACCGCGTCCCCCCGGGCCATCCGGCGGGCCCCGGCCGCGCCCACGGCTGGGGCCCCGCGGGCCCCGGCGCCGTGTACGGCCCGCCTGGCGCCGTGTACGGCCCGCCTGGCGCCGCGTACGGCCCGCCTGGCGGAGGCCCGGTCGGCGGCGGGGGGCCGGGGAAGGGCGGCGGGCCACCACCCGGCCGGCCCGGATACGGCCCGCTGGGTGCCGGCCCGGGGTAGGGCCCGGCGCCGGGCGGGGGCCCGTAGCCGCCGGGCGCGCCGCCACCCCACGGCGGCTGTCCAGGAGCAGGTTGCCCAGGTCCAGGCTGCGGGCCAGGCGGTCCACCGCCGTAGGGACTTGTCATGACTCTCCTGGAAGGTTCCGCGTCGTGGCACGGCAGGATACTGCGCTGGTCACCGGGCGGATATCGGTACGGACACCCGGTGTGCCCTCCGGTGCGCCGCCTGGTGCGGGGCCCCGGTGTGGAGATCGCCACCGTCGGTGGTGATCTCCACGATGCCGAAGATGGGGTAGGGCATGCGCGTCTCGGCCGTACCATGGAGCCGAATCCATGTCCGTCCGGGTCCGTCCGGCCCGGAACGACCACCGAACAGCCTGGTCCCCGCGTGGCCCGTGCCGGTCGGCCGGTCACCGGTCTCCCGGCCTCCGGCCGGGGCTCCCCGCACCGGGCCGCCGCCGTCGGTGCGCCGGCGCGGTGCCGCCGGCGCACCGGCGGCACCCGAACCGGCGGCGGACGCCACCGTCGGGCCGCCACCACCGGACGGGTCGGCACCACCGGACGGCTCAGCACCACTGGACGACGGGGTACCGCCGGCGGGTCCGCACCACCGCGGATCCCGTCCGGAGATCCCGTCCGAAGTACTTGTCCGAACTACCCGAAAGAGACGACACATGATGTCCGACGGCCTGACCGCCCCCGCCCCCGCCCCGGGCGCTTCGCCATCCGGCCCCGTCGCGCCGGCGGACGGCGCGGAGCGGCACGCCGGCACCGCCCGGGTCAAGCGCGGCATGGCGGAGATGCTCAAGGGCGGCGTCATCATGGACGTCGTCACCCCCGAGCAGGCCCGCATCGCCGAGGAGGCGGGCGCCGTCGCGGTCATGGCGCTGGAGCGGGTGCCCGCGGACATCCGGGCGCAGGGCGGCGTGGCGCGGATGAGCGACCCCGACATGATCTCCGGGATCATCGAGGCGGTCTCGATCCCGGTCATGGCCAAGGCCCGCATCGGGCACTTCGTCGAGGCGCAGATCATCCAGGCGCTGGGTGTGGACTACGTCGACGAGTCCGAGGTCCTCACCCCGGCGGACCCGAACCACCACATCGACAAGTGGGGCTTCACGGTTCCCTTCGTCTGCGGAGCGACGAACCTGGGCGAGGCGCTGCGGCGGATCTCCGAGGGTGCCGCGATGATCCGCTCGAAGGGCGAGGCGGGCACCGGCGAGGTCTCCAACGCCGTGGTGCACATGCGCACGATCCGGTCGGAGATCGCGCGGCTGTCGGGGCTGCCGTCCGAGGAGCTCTACGCCGCGGCCAAGGAGCTGCGTGCGCCGGTGGAGCTGGTCACCGAGGTCGCGCGGCTGGGCCGGCTGCCGGTCGTGCTGTTCACCGCGGGCGGCATCGCCACCCCGGCCGACGCGGCGCTGATGATGCAGCTCGGCGCGGACGGCGTGTTCGTCGGCTCCGGCATCTTCAAGTCCGGCGACCCGGCGCGGCGCGCCCGGGCGATCGTCGAGGCCACGACCATGTACAACGACCCCGGCGTGCTGGCGAAGGTGTCGCGCGGCCTCGGTGAGGCCATGGTCGGCATCAACGTCGGCGAGCTCCCGCCCGAGGCGCGCTTCGCCGCCCGCGGCTGGTGAGCGTCCCGCGGATCGGCGTCCTGGCGCTGCAGGGCGATGTGCGCGAGCACGTCCGCGCCCTGCGCGAGGCCGGAGCCGACGCCGGTGAGGTGCGCCGGGCCGGTGAGCTCGCCGAGCTGGACGGCCTGGTCCTGCCCGGTGGCGAGTCCACTACGATCGGGCGGTTGCTGCGCGTGTTCGACCTGCTCGAACCGCTGCGGGCCGCCGTGGCCGGTGGTCTGCCGGTGTTCGGCTCGTGCGCGGGCATGATCCTGCTCGCGCAGGACGTGATCGACGGCCGCCCGGGCCAGCCGCTCATCGGTGGGCTCGACGTGGTCGTCCGGCGCAACGCATTCGGCCGCCAGGTGGAGTCGTTCGAGACCGACCTGGTGGTGGACGGCGTCGACGGGCCGGCGGTGCACGCCGTCTTCATCCGGGCACCGTGGGTAGAAAAGGCGGGGGACGGCGTCGAGGTACTGGCCCGGGTCGCCGACCGGCCGGTCGCGGTCCGGCAGGGGCCGCTGCTGGCCACGTCGTTCCATCCTGAACTGACGGGGGACATCCGGGTGCACCGGCTGTTCGTGGAGATCGTCCGATCCGAGCTCGGGCTCAAGAGGGGCAGGTCATGAGCGGTCACTCCAAGTGGGCGACCACCAAGCACAAGAAGGCGGTCGTCGACGCACGCCGGGGCAAGCTGTTCGCCAAGCTGGTCAAGACCGTCGAGGTCGCGGCCAAGACGGGCGGCGGCGACCCGGCCGGCAACCCGACGCTGGCGGACGCGATCGCCAAGGCGAAGTCCCAGTCGGTGCCGAACGACAACATCGACCGGGCCATCAAGCGGGGCTCCGGCGAACTCGCCGGCGGGGTGAGCTACGAGTCGGTCACCTACGAGGCCTACGGGCCGAGCGGGGTCGCCGTGCTCGTCGAGTGCCTCACCGACAACCGCAACCGGGCCGCCTCCGACGTCCGGGTCGCGATCACCCGCAACGGCGGCACCCCGGCCGACCCGGGCTCGGTGTCGTACCTGTTCAACCGCAAGGGCGTCATCCTGATCGACAAGACGCCCGACCTCACCGAGGACGACATCCTCCTGGCCGTGCTGGACGCCGGGGCGGAGGAGGTCAACGACGTCGGGGAGGCGTTCGAGGTCGTCTCCGAGGCCACCGACCTGCACGCCGTGCGGGTGGCGGCGGCGGAGGCCGACCTGACGGTCGCCTCGGCGGACATCTCCTGGCTGCCCTCGGTGAGCGTCCCGCTCGACGCGGAGCCGGCCCGGAAGGTCCTCAAGCTGGTCGAGGCGCTCGAGGATCTCGACGACGTCCAGAACGTCTGGTTCAACGCGGACATCTCCGACGACGTGATGGAGCTCGTCTCCAGCTGAGCCCGCGCCGTCCGGGTAC
Source organism: Frankia sp. Hr75.2 (assembly GCF_949319125.1). Lineage (NCBI taxonomy): Bacteria > Bacillati > Actinomycetota > Actinomycetes > Frankiales > Frankiaceae > Frankia > Frankia sp. Hr75.2. Next base: position 140,840 of record NZ_CASGGV010000288.1, read on the forward strand.
TGCCGGGCGGTCGCCTGTTCGGCGTGTCGTGGATGTCGGTGTTGCCCCGGCCACTAGGATCGAACGGATGTTCGTCAGTGTGGTCGGGAGGGCTCGGTGCGTGTACTCGGAGTCGACCCGGGGCTGACCCGCTGCGGCCTCGGGGTGGTCGACGGCGGCCCCGGCCGCCGGGCCAGCCTGGTCGAGGTCGGCGTGGTGCGCACGCCTGCCTCGGACGAGGTGGCCGACCGGCTGCGGGCCGTCTTCGAGGGCGTGGACGAGTGGCTGGACCGGGTCCGCCCGGACGCGGTCGCGGTCGAGAAGGTTTTCAGCCAGGCCAACGTGCGCACGGTGATGGGCACCGCGCAGGCCGGCGCGGTGGCCATCGTCGCCGCGGCCCGGCGCGGGCTGCCGATCGGTCTGTACACGCCGAGCGAGGTCAAGGCCGCCGTCACCGGCAGCGGGCGCGCGGACAAGGCCCAGGTGGGGTTCATGGTGACGAAGCTGCTGGATCTTCCGGAGGCGCCGCGCCCGGCGGACGCCGCCGACGCGCTCGCCCTGGCCCTGTGCCATCTGTGGCGCGGGCCGGCACTGGCCCGGATGCGCGCCGCGACCCCCGCGCGGAGCCCGGGCGTGCCGGGTGGCCGGCGATGATCGCGTCGGTCAGCGGCACGGTGGAGGTGCTCTCGCCCGGCTCGGCGGTCGTCGACGTCGGCGGCGTCGGCGTCCTGGTGTGGTGCACGCCGTCGACGCTGGCCCGGCTGCGGGTCGGCGAGCGCGCGCGGTTGGCGACGACCCTCGTCGTCCGGGAGACCGAGCTGACGCTGTACGGGTTCCGCGACGCCGACGAGCGGGACGTCTTCGAGATCCTGCAGGGCGCGGCCGGGGTGGGGCCCAGGCTCGCCCAGGCTGTCCTCGGCGTGCACAGCCCGGACGTCATCCGTCGGGCTGTCGCGGAGGAGGACCTGGCCACGCTCACCAAGGTGCCGGGCATCGGCCGCAAGAGCGCCCAGCGCATCGTGCTCGACCTGCGGGACAGGCTCGGCCCGCCGTCATCCCCGGTCCCGCCGCCGCGCGCCGCGGCGCCGCCGCCGGCCGCCGCGGATCCGCGTCTCGGCGCCGCGGGCGAGCAGGTCCGGGACGCGCTGGTCGGCCTCGGTTACTCCGCGAAGGAGGCGCTGGACGCGGTGGTTGCGGCTCGGACGGCGCTGCACGGCCCCGGCGACGGTGCGGCCGTGACCGACGGCGGTGACGGCGTGACGGGTGACGGCGCGGCGGGCGGCGCGGACCCCGCCGGTCCGGTCGACCCCGCGGCGCTGCTGCGGGCGAGCCTCGCCGTGCTGCGGCCGCGATGACGCCCCGGATGACGACGCCCTGGAGGTCGCCGTGAGCGGCGAGGGCCTGGTCTCGGCGGCGGCGGCCCCCGAGGAGCAGGCGTTCGAGGCCGGCCTGCGCCCGAAGAACCTGGACGAGTTCGTCGGCCAGCGCAAGGTGCGGGAGCAGCTTTCGATCATGCTCGAGGGGGCGCGCGGCCGCGGCCGCCCGCCTGACCACGTGCTCCTGTCCGGTCCACCCGGGCTGGGTAAGACAAGCCTGGCGATGATCATCGCCGAGGAGCTCGGCGTGCCGCTGCGGATGACCAGCGGCCCGGCGATCGAGCGGGCCGGTGACCTGGTGGCGATCCTGACCGCGCTCACGCCCGGCGAGGTGCTCTTCCTCGACGAGATCCACCGCATCGCCCGTCCCGCCGAGGAGCTGCTGTACGCGGCGATGGAGGACTTCCGCGTCGACGTGGTCCTCGGCAAGGGCCCGGGCGCGACGGCGATCCCGCTCGACCTGGCGCCGTTCACGCTGGTCGGCGCCACGACCCGCTCCGGCCTGCTGACCGGCCCGCTGCGGGACAGGTTCGGCTTCACCGGCCACATGGACTTCTACGACGCCGCCGAGCTCGCGCTGGTGCTGACGCGCTCGGCCCGGCTGCTCGGCGTCCAGCTGACCGAGGGCGGCGCGGTCGAGGTGGCGGGCCGCTCCCGGGGCACCCCGCGGATCGCGAACCGGCTGCTGCGCCGGGTTCGCGACTACGCGGAGGTCCGTGCCGACGGTGTGGTCTCCCGTGAGGTCGCCCGCGCCGCCCTGCGGATCTACGACGTGGACGCTCTCGGTCTGGACCGGCTCGACCGGGCGGTGCTCGACGCGCTGGTCCGCCGGTTCGGCGGCGGGCCGGTGGGGCTGAGCACCCTTGCCGTGGCGGTGGGCGAGGAGGCCGACACGGTCGAGGACGTCTCGGAACCGTTCCTGCTCCGGGCCGGCCTGCTGATCCGCACGGCCCGGGGGAGGGTGGCGACCCCGGCCGCGTTCACCCACCTGGGCCTCGAGCCCCAGTCGGACCAACTCGGCAGGTCACAGGCACCGGCGGCCCTGTTCGGGGAGGACCCGCCGGCGTCCTGAACCGCCGTCCGGGTGGGTCGGCCGGTGCCTTCGGGGAACACACCACCGGCCTGCCCGCTGTGGGTGTGGCGCGGATACGTACGATCAGCCGCGACACCCAGGAGGGCGGGACGTGCAGGTAATCGCGGCCGTGACAAGCGCGGCGGACAACAACGGCGGCAGCTCCATCAGTGGGCTGATCTTCCCAATACTGATCGTCCTTCTGATCGTCTACTTCTTCTCGACCCAGCGGCGCCGTGCGCGTGCGCAGCAGCAGCAGCTTTCCCAGATCGTCCCCGGCACGCTGGTCCTGACCACCGCCGGCCTCTACGCGACCGTCGTCGAGATGGACGGCGCCGACGTCCTGCTGGAGATCGCGCCGGACGTCGTCTGCCGGTTCGGCCGCAGCGCGATCGCCCGGGTGATCAGCACGCCCGGCCAGGACGGCGACACGGACGAGGACACCGACGGCCATCCGGACACCGACGGTCACCCGGACACGGACGGACCCGGCCCGGACGCGACCGGGAAGTCCCTCGGTGGCGACTCCGGCACGGGGAGCGGGGACGCCGGCACCGGTGCCGGCGGAGCGACCGGCGGCGGGGCCGGCCGCGGTGCCGAGAGCACGGACGACGCCGCGCGGCCGCCGCGCAAGGAACTGTAGGGCGCGCCGTGGCTGTAGGGCGTTTCGCGCCCCCTTGCGCCCGGTTCAGGGGGCGCGCGGGCGGCCGCTAGGGGTCTGTGGTGCGGCCGTGGTGCCTGCCGTCGCTGACCGTCACGCGCCTGTCGGCAGCCGGTGGTGTCACAGCCGGGCCGTCGGAACGTACCCTCGGTGACACTCGTTCGGAATCGTTGAGCGCCGCCGGGATCGGTGACGGTGTGTGAGGAAGGGACTTGGCGTTGGCACGTCGCTCGGCACGAGCCTCCGGAGGCGTCTCCGTCGGCGCCCGGCTCGGAGTACTCGGTGCTCTGCTCGCCGTCCTCTATGGCCTGATGGCCGTCACCGGGGTCTGGACGCCCAAGCTCGGCCTGGACCTCCAGGGCGGGACAAGCGTCATCCTCACCCCGCGTTCGATCACCGGCGGATCGGTCGACAACGGGGCTCTCAACAAGGCCGTGGACATCATCCGTGAGCGGGTGGACGGCCTCGGCGTGGCCGAGGCCGAGGTCCGCCGCGCGGGTAACACCATCGAGATCTCCGTGCCGGGCCGCGGCCGCAACGACGTCGTCGACCTGGTGGGCCAGACCGCTGAGCTGCGCTTCCGCGAGGTCTACCGGGCCGACGTCGCGCAGTCGGCTCCCGCGCCGGCCGCGACACCCGCCCCGGGTGCGACGCCGACGCCGGGCGCCACACCCGCTCCGGCCGACATCGCGCCGGCGCCGACGGCCACCGCGCCCGCCTCGCAGCGGCCCGCCGCGCTCGGGCCCGCCCCGGGCATCGGCGAGCAGCCCGGCCTGGTGGCCCAGCCCGCCAGCTTCACGAGCGGGTCCGGGAGCTCCGGGCCCCGCATCGAGCTCGCGGCCGCGACCAACCAGTCCGCCTCGCCCGCGCCGGCCGCCGCTCCCACGGCCAGCGCGCCCGCCGCCACACAGCCGGCCGCGACCGACCCGGCCGCGACCAGTCCGGCCGTGACCGATCCGAACGCGGCGGTCGACCCGAACGCGCCGACGCCGCCCGCCGACGTCGCGGACAAGTTCGCCAACCTCACCTGCTCGGCCACCGGCGTGCGGAGCACCTCGGTGAGCCTGGACCGCCCCGAGGACTGGATCGCCGCCTGCGACCGCAACGGGACGACCAAGTACCTGCTCCAGCCCGCGGCCCTCGTGGGTACCGACGTGTCCACCGCCTCGGCGGGCCTGCTCAGCAGCGGTGGCGGGAGCACGAGCGTCACCACCGGCCAGTGGGTCGTCAACGTCGACTTCACCGGCTCCGGCCAGACCAAGTTCACGAACCTGACCGAGAAGACGATCGGCAAGCAGGTCGCGATCGTGCTCGACGGCATCGTCCAGTCGGCGCCGCAGACGAACGAGCGGATCGCCGGCTCAGCGCAGATCTCGGGGAGCTTCTCCCAGTCCGACGCCGAGGACCTCGCGAACGTCCTGCGCTTCGGCGCGCTGCCGCTGGCCTTCGAGCGCTCGCAGGCCGAGTCGGTCTCCCCGACCCTGGGCCGCGAGTCACTGCACGGCGGGCTGCTGGCCGGCGCCATCGGGCTCGGCCTGGTGATCATCTACTCGTTCCTGTACTACCGGGCGCTGGGCATCGTCGTGATCGCCTCGCTGGGGGTCAGCGCGGCGCTCATCTACGCCTCGGTCGTCCTGCTCGGCGACGCGATCGGGTTCACCCTGACGCTCGCCGGCATCGCCGGACTGATCGTGTCGATCGGTGTGACAGCCGACTCGTTCGTCGTCTACTTCGAACGGATCAAGGACGAGGTCCGGGCCGGCCGCAGCGTACGGACCTCCGTCGAACGGGCCTGGCCGGCGGCCCGGCGCACCATGCTGTCCGCGGACACCGTGTCCTTCCTCGCCGCGGCGGTGCTCTACGTCCTGTCGGTCGGGTCGGTCCGGGGCTTCGCCTTCACCCTCGGCCTGTCGACGCTCATCGACGTCCTGATCATGTTCATCTTCACCCGTCCGCTGGTCACCGCGCTGGTCCGGCGGCCGTTGTTCAGTACCAGCCGTTTCTCCGGCCTGATGGTGCGGTCGACCGGCGGTGCCGCCGCGGCGGACCGGCCGCGACTGACCCGGCGCGCGGACGCGGGCGCTCCCGGCGCCGAGGACGGCGGCCCACGGGCCGCCGGTGACCTTGACCCGCCGGATCCAGGACCCCGGCTCGAGAAGCCGGGCACGGGGCCGCGGGTGGCGGGCCGACGTACGGCCGGACAGAGGCGGGAGCACTGACATGTCGTTGATAGGTCGGCTCTACCGCAGCGAGTTCAGCGTCGACTTCGTCGGCCGTCGCCGTGTCTGGTACATCGTGTCCGGCGTGCTGATCACGATCTGCGCCCTCAGCATGATCTTCCGGGGATTCTCCCTCGGTATCGAGTTCTCCGGCGGCGCCGTCTTCCAGTTCCCGTCGAACGGCGGGACGGTCGAGCAGGTCGACAGCCTTCTGAGCAAGAACGGGATCGACACGTCCGACAGCGTCGTCCAGCAGCTCGAGACGTCCCGCCAGTTCCGGGTGCAGACGCCCACGCTGACCGACCAGCAGACCGAGGCGCTGCAGAAGGACTTCGCGACGAACTTCCACGTCGCCAACCCGGACGAGGACATCGCCGTCTCGACCGTCGGGTCGTCCTGGGGATCGACGATCACGAGCAAGGCGATCCAGGGCCTGATCGTGTTCCTCGTCCTGGTGATGATCTATCTGTCGATCCGGTTCGAGTGGAAGATGGCGGCGGCGGCGATGGCCGCGCTCATCCATGACCTCATCGTCACGATGGGTGTCTACTCGCTCGTCGGCTTCGAGGTCACCCCGTCCACGGTCATCGCCGTCCTGACCATCCTCGGCTTCTCGCTGTACGACACGGTGGTCGTCTTCGACCGGGTCCGCGAGAACACGGCGGGGATGGCGACGTCCTCGCGGCGCACCTACGCCGAGGCGACCAACGACGCGCTCAACGAGACGCTGGTCCGCTCGCTGAACACATCCCTGATCGCGCTCATCCCGGTGGCCTCGCTGCTGTTCGTCGGCGCCGGCCTGCTGGGCGCCGGCACGCTCAAGGACCTCGCCCTCGCCCAGTTCGTCGGCATCGCCTCGGGCACCTACTCCTCGCTGTTCTTCGCCACCCCGCTGCTGGTCGACCTCAAGCGAGGTGAGCCGGCGGTGAAGGCACTCGACGCCCGGGTGCTGCGGGCGCGGGCGAGCGCCGCCCGCGCGGCCAAGACGACCGAGTCCGGAGGCGGCGGCCGGCCGGCGGCGCGCCGCGGCGCGGATCCGGAGACGGCCGTCCCACTGGCCGACCCGGACTCGGACCGGCGCGACGACGGCCGGGATCCGGCGGACACTGTCGGCATCGCCACCGGGATGCGCGCGGCCCCGGCCGGGGCCGCCAGCGGCGCGGCCGGGCGTGGTGGCATGCCGTCGGCCCAGCGCCGCGCCCCGAACCGCAAACCGTCCCAGCGCGGCCGCCCGAGCGGCAAGAAGCGACGCTAGGGGCGGCCCGCCGCGACGGAGTAACAGAGGCAGAACCACGACCGGCAGAACCACGACCGGCACGACATCGGCGCGAACCGCCGCCCGCGGGGCGGCGACAACGAAGATCGGAGAGGTCACCACGATGACAAGCGTCGACAGCCAGCCGGACCTGAGCGCGGCCGAGGCCGTGCTGGGCGCCCACGTGCGCGACGTCATGGACTTCCCCAAGCCGGGAGTCGTCTTCAAGGACATCACCCCGCTGCTCTCGACTCCGGCCGCCTTCGGAGTGGTCGTCGGTGCGCTGGCGGACCTCGCCCGCGGGCTGGGCGCCACCACGATCGCCGGCATCGAGGCGCGTGGCTTCCTGCTGGCCGCCCCGGTCGCCGACCGGGTCGGCGCCGGCATCGTCCCGATCCGCAAGCAGGGCAAGCTGCCCGGCCGGACCCGCAGCGAGGCGTACGCGCTGGAGTACGGGACGGCCGTCCTGGAGATCCACGAGGACGCCGTCCCGACGGGTGAGCGGGTCCTGATCGTCGACGACGTGCTCGCCACCGGCGGCACCGCGGCCGCCGCGCACACCCTGCTGCGCGGGTGCGGCGCCGACGTGGTGGGGCTGGCGGTGCTGATGGAGCTGACCTTCCTCTCCGGGCGCGACCGGACCGGCACGCTCGACATCACCTCGATCATGAAGATCTGACCGTGTCCGGCGCGTCGCCCGTGTCCGGTCACGGTTCGTGACCGGCGCTCGGCATTGACGCGAACGGCCTGCCCGCCGGCCTCCGGCGCGGCCCTGGCCGGGCGGGGTTGCGGAAGGCCCGGCGCCCCCGCAGCGTTAACCTCGACGTCAGGAGCCCTTCGCACATCCGTGCCACGGCTGAAGTGCTAAGCAGGAGCGGCCTGTGCCTGAGGCGCCGGTGACCACCGGATCCGTGCCGACGGCCGCGTCATCCGCCGGGGATACGCGGCCGGTCCAGGCTGCCCTGTCCGCGACCGACCGCACGCCGTCCACCGCCGACCGCACGCCGCTCGCGGGCGGCCAGCTCCCGCGCACCGGGCCGTCCGCCGCGCACGGCGGCCGCGACGGCGCCGAGGGCGGGTCGGGGTCCTCGCCCGTCCCGGACGCCACCGGAGAGGACGCCGAGAGCGGCTCGCCGGTGGTGCCGCGGCTGGGCCACGAGTCGCCTCCGCTGCCTCGCCGGGTCCGCCGCTTCTCCCGGCTGGGGGCGCACCGCGCCACGCCGCCCTCGTCGCTGGATCCGGTGCTGCGGGGGCTGGTCGCGAACCACCCGCGGATGGACATCGGGCCGGTGCAGCGGGCGTTCGAGGTGGCCGACGCGGCCCACGCCGGGCAGGTCCGTTTCTCCGGGCACCCGTACATCACCCATCCGATCGCGGTCGCCAGCATCCTGGCCGATCTCGGCATGGACATCCCGACGCTGTGCGCCGCGCTGCTGCACGACACCCTGGAGGAGACCGACCTCCCGCCGGAGACGATCGAGGCCGAGTTCGGCCCGCAGGTGCTGCAGATCGTCGACGCCGTCAGCAAGCTCAACCGGGTCAAGGTCGGCGAGGCCGCGCAGACCGAGACCATCCGCCGGATGGTCGTCGCCATGGCGCGCGACCCGCGGGCCCTGGTGGTCAAGCTCGCTGACCGCCTGCACAACATGCGGACGCTGCGCTTCCTGCCCGAGCACAAGCAGGAACGCAAGGCGCGCGAGACGCTGGAGATCTACGCGCCGCTGGCCCACCGCCTCGGGATGAACTCCCTCAAGTGGGAGCTGGAGGACCTGGCCTTCGCGGCGCTGTTCCCGAAGCGCTACGACGAGATCGTCCGCCTTGTGGCCGACCGGGCGCCCAGCCGCGACGTCTACCTCACCGAGACGTCCACGCAGGTGCAGACGCAGCTGGCCGAGGCGAGGATCAAGGCCGTGGTGACCGGCCGGCCGAAGCACTACTACTCGATCTACCAGAAGATGGTCGTCCGCGGCCGGTCCTTCGAGGACATCTACGACCTCGTCGGCATCCGGGTCCTGGTCGACTCGGTGCGGGACTGCTACGCGGCGCTGGGCACCGTCCACGCGAACTGGAAGCCGATCCCGGGCCGGTTCAAGGACTACATCGCGATGCCCAAGTACAACATGTACCAGTCGCTGCACACGACGGTCATCGGGCCCGAGGGCAAGCCGGTCGAGCTGCAGATCCGCACGCACTCGATGCACAACCGGGCCGAGTACGGCATCGCGGCGCACTGGAAGTACAAGGAGGACGGCTCCGGCGCGGGCTCCCGGTCCGGCGGCTCCCGCTCGTCGGGCTCGTCGGCGTCGCGGCGGGCCGCCGCGAACAGCGGCGCCGGGGGCACCGACCCGAACCTGCGCAACTGGCTGCGCCAGATCCTGGACTGGCAGCGCGAGACGGCCGACCCGGGGGAGTTCCTCGACAGCCTGCGCTTCGACATGGCCGACGACGAGGTCTTCGTCTTCACGCCGAAGGGCGACGTCATCCCGCTGCCGGTCGGGTCGACGCCGATCGACTTCGCCTACGCCGTACACACCGACATCGGCCACCAGTGCGTCGGCGCCCGGGTCAACGGCCGGCTCGCGGCGCTCGACACCGCGCTGGAGAACGGCGACACGGTCGAGGTCTTCACCTCGCGGGCCCACTCGGCCGGCCCGAGCGAGGACTGGCTGACCTTCGTCCACTCGTCCCGCGCCCGGACGAAGATCCGCCAGTGGCACGCCCGGGAGCGCCGCGAGGACGCGATCGTCGCCGGCCGGGACGCGATCGGCCGGGCGATGCGCCGCCACGGCCTCCCGCTGGCCCGCCTGATGACCGGCGACGCGCTGCTGACCCTGGCGAAGGACATGCGCTACGCCGACGTCGCTGCGCTGTACGCGGCGGTCGGAGAGAAGAACATCAGCGCGCAGGCGGTGGTGAACCGGCTGCTACAGGGGCTCGGCGGTCCCGAGGGCGCCGAGGAGGACGCGGCCGAGATCGAGCTGCCGATCCGGGCCCTGCGCCGGGCCACCGGTGACGCCGGCGTGCTCGTCACCGGTTCCCCGGACGTGTGGGCCAAGCTGGCCCGCTGCTGCACGCCGATGCCCGGCGACGCCATCGCCGGCTTCGTCACCCGGGGCAAGGGCGTGTCGGTGCACCGTGCCGACTGCGTCAACCTCGCCGGCCTGCGGGGCGGCCCGCACGACCGGACGGTCGAGGTGGAGTGGGCGCCGTCATCGGGCTCGGTCTTCCTGGTGGTGATCCAGGTGGAGGCGCTGGACCGGACCCGGCTGCTCTCCGATGTGACCAGGGTGCTGTCCGACCACCACGTCAACATCCTCTCCGCGTCGGTCACCACGACGCGCGAGCAGGTGGCGGTCAGCCGGTTCACCTTCGAGATGGGCGACGCCAAGCATCTCGGTCACATCCTCGACGCCGTCAGATCCACCGACGGTGTGTACGACTGTTTCCGAGTCACCTCGGACGCACAGAGCTGACTGCGAGGGGGCACGCCGTGAATGCTGAGGCCGCGGGAGCGGGTCTGCCGGCGGGCGGCGGCTTCTCGCCCGCACTGCCCGCACTGTCCAGGGCGGACGGTGACGCGGACTCCCGGACGATCGCCGCGGCCCGCCAGGCCAGCATGCGCCTGGCGCACCTGGCCCGCCGGATGGCCGCGCCGCGCACCCCGCAGGTGCCCCCCGAGCTGCGCGATCTCGTCGAGGCGCACCGGGACTTCCATCCCAGGGCCGACATCAGCGCGGTGATCCGCGCCTACTCGGTGGCGGACGGCCTGCACGCCGGCCAGACCCGGCGCAGCGGCGACCCGTACATCAGCCATCCGCTGGCCGTCGCCGAGGTGCTCGCCGAGCTCGGTGTCGACACGACGACCCTGATCGCCGCGCTGCTGCACGACACGGTCGAGGACACCGGCTACACCCTCGAGTCGGTCGCCGCAGAGTTCGGCGGGGAGGTCGCCAACCTCGTCGACGGTGTCACCAAGCTCGACAAGATGCGTTTCGGTGAGGCCGCCGAGGCCGAGACGCTGCGCAAGCTGATCGTCGCGCTCGCCCGCGACTACCGCGTCCTGGTCATCAAGATCGCCGACCGGCTGCACAACATGCGGACCCTCGGCTTCATGTCACCGGCCAAGCAGCAGAAGATCTCCCGGGTCACGCTCGAGGTCCTCGCTCCGTTGGCGCACCGCCTCGGGGTGAGCGTGATCAAACGGGAGCTCGAGGACCGCGCGTTCGCGGTGCTCGACCCCGAGGAGCACCGCCGGATCTCCACCGTCGTCGACGACTTCACCACCGCCGAGCGGGCGAGCGGTGTGCTCGCCGCGATGGTCACGCGGATGCGCGCCGGCCTCGCCGAGGCCCGGGTGGACGGCGCGGTGTCCATCCGGACCAGCCACATCTTCTCGATCTACAAGCGCGGCCAGGAACGCGGCCGCCAACCGCGCGACTACAACGACATCGTCCGGGTGCTCGTGCTCGTCGACGACATCACGGACTGCTACGCCTCGCTGGGTGTCATCCACGGGATCTGGCGACCGGTGCCCGGGCGGCTGCGCGACTTCGTGGCGACCCCCAAGTTCAACATGTACCAGAGCCTGCACACCAGCGTGATGGACGAGACCGGGCGCACGATCGACATCCAGATCCGGACCCCGTCCATGCACCGCCTGGCCGAGACCGGGATCGTCGCGAAGCCCGTCGGCCCCGGCGCGGACGGCGCCCGCCTCGAAGGGCTCTCCTGGCTGCACAGCCTGCTCGACTGGCAGGTCGACACCGTCGACCCGGGGGAGTTCCTGGAGTCGCTGTCGTCCGACCTGAACTCCGACGAGGTGCTCACCTTCACCCCCAAGGGCAAGATGATCGCCCTGCCGGCGCGCTCGTCGCCGGTCGACGTGGCCTACGCGGTCCACACCGACGTCGGCCACCGGGCCATCGGAGCCCGGGTGAACGGCCGGCTCGTGCCGCTGCACACCCGGCTGCGCAACGGCGACGTCGTCGAGATCCTCACCTCGAACCTGCCCGGCGCCGGCCCGAGCGAGGACTGGCTCGAGTTCGTGCGGACGTCCCGCGCCCGGGTCCGGATCCGCAAGCGGCTGGCCCGGCAGCGACGCGACGCGCAGGCCCGGGCCACCCAGGCGGCCGCGGACCGGTCGCTGGTGGTGACCGAGCGTGCGGCCTCCGACGCCCGCGCCGCGGGCGCGCCGTGGACAGCCCGGGGAGCGGGCGCGGGGGGCGGCGGGCGGGTCACCCGGCTGCGCCCGTCCGCGCAGCCCGCCCGGGTGGCGGACACGGTCGACCCGAATGGTCCCCGGGGCGGCGTCGACGGGACCGCGGGCTCGTCGCGCGCCCATTCCGGTGGTTCGACAATGCGCGCCGGTTCTCCACGTACCGGCGGCGCGGCTTCCCTGGGCGGTTCGATTATCTCGGGCGAACCCGCCGGATTGAACGGTTCCGCCGGGCTGAACGGCGCGGCCGCATTGAATGGCACGGCCGGTCCGCAGGAATCCGTGAGATCGGGTGACAGCGCCACTTCGGGCGACAGTGCCTCTTTGGACGCCGCAGCCGGCCCGGGAGGGTCTGGTGGTCAGGGCCGAGACGCCCGTTCCGGTGGCTCCAGGGGCTCAGGGGAGGACAGCGCGCTGTCCCGGGGCGCGCGGCGTACGCGGCGTTCCACCGCGGCACAGCGTGGTGATCGCCCGGGTGGCCCGGACGGGCCCGGCACGGGGAGTTCCCAGGGCTGGGAATCCGCCTCGTCCGCGGGGGGTGACGGTTCCGCGCGCCGGGGAACACAGAACTGGGCGGGCTTCGCCGAGATCGACGGCGCGGATGTGCCGGTGCGGCTCGCGCGATGTTGTCTTCCGCTCCCGGGCGACACGGTCGTCGGCTTCACCACGCACAGCAGCTCGGTCTCTCTTCACCGGCAGGAATGCGCGAACGTCGCCGCTTCGGCGTCCTCGCGCGAGCAGGTGACCGTCAAGGGGTGGACCGCTCCGGAGAGTCAGACCTTCCCCGCAGAAATCGCCGTGGAGGCGTTCGACCGCTACGGATTGCTGGCGGATATCACCGAGGTCCTCTCGGACACCTCCGCCTCGGTGCGGGCGGCGTCCACGTCGACATCCGAGGACAGGGTGGCGCGCGCTCGCTTCACCATCGAGGTCACCGGCCCGGACCAGCTCGACCGCGTGCTGGCGGCCGTGCGCGGGGTAGGCGGCGTGTACGACTGTTACCGGGCATGTCAAACAACGGTATGACGCCGCGTGGCCGCGCGGGAGATTTATGCTCTCCGTGTCGCTATGACCCCGGAAGTCGCGTTTCCCCGCATTCCGGGCAGCGGTGGAGATCGCGTCGAATGTGCCTGTCGCCGCCGTCGCGGAAAATCGACGGTGGCGCGGGAGATACGATGTAGAGTATCCCGTGTAGCCATCGGTGATGGGTGGGAGTACGCGTGGGATACCTTCAGGTCATCACGAGCATCGACTCACCGGACGCCGCGGATCGTATCGGCAGGGCTCTCGTCGAGCGGCGCCTCGCCGCCTGTTTCCAGGTGGTCGGGCCGATTCGGAGCACTTATCGCTGGAACGGCGAGATCGAACAGTCCGAGGAATGGCTGTGTCTCGCCAAAACAACTACCGACCGGGTGACCGAGCTGATCACGGAGCTCTCCGCCGCGCATCCCTACGAGACGCCGGAGATCATTGCGACTCCGATCGTGCATGGGCATACGGACTATCTCGACTGGATCTCGGCGGAGACCGAACCGACGGTCCACAACTGAGACATCCCGGCGCTGAGACATCCCGACATCCCGACATCCGGGCCGCCCGGTTGCCGGGATGTGCCCGGCAGCCGGCCTCCGGTGGGCGCCGGCCGCGGGGGCGCTCAGGTGAGCGCGCGGAGCTGCTCGTCGAGGTCGCGGACGGCCTGCGTCTGCTGCCAGGGCCGCAGATGCTCCCGGACGCGGCGGACCCTGGTCAGCCCGAGGGAGAAGTCGGTCGCCGCGACGATGGCGAGCGACTCGGTCGCGTACTGGGTGGCGGCCTCGATCTCCCGGCGCTGGATGTGGACCTCGGCGATGTCACCGAGCAGCAGGGACCGCTTCTTGGTGCCGCTGTGCGGGGTGGTGGCGCGCAGTGCCTCGGTCGCCGCCGCGTGGGCCGCGGCCGGGCGCCGCAGCCGGGTGTAGGTCGTGACCTTGATGCCGTCCAGACGGCCGCGGTCGAAGAACTGTGTCCAGACCCGGTCGCCGTCGTCGGCGCGGTCGAACGCGTCCTGGGCGCGGTCGAGGGCGGCCAGCGCGGCCCGCCCCTCACCGCGGGCCGCCTGCTCCTCGGCCTCCCGCCCGGCCAGCCAGGCCTTCGTCATGACGGTGCTGCCCGTCGCGGCGCGGCGCTGCGCCTCGGCCAGCAGTGCGCAGGCCTGGTCGTGACGGCCGATGCCCGCGCTGTGATAGCTCTCGTAGCCCAGCACGCAGGCCCACAGCGCGCTGTCGTCGGCCTCCCGCGCAGCCTCGATGGCGACCCGGTAGTAGGCCAGGGCCGAGGGGACGTCGTTCATGTCGAAGGCGAGCCAACCGGCCAGGGCGGCGGTCTCGCCGGCCGTGGAGGCGAGGTCCCGGCGGACCGGCGAGCGGCCGCTGGACTCCAGGAGCTGCGTGAGCGTCCCCAGATGCCCGGTGACCCGGGGGAACAGGGCCCGGGCCGGAACCCGCTCCTCGAGGCCGTACAGGCCCGCGGTGCAGCGGCTCAGCTCGTCCGCGAGCTCGGGGGTGACCGTGGTGCGCCGGCGCAGCGCGGCGGACAGCCGCTCCCAGGGCGCGTCGTCGCCACCCATGCCCAGCGGGACGACCGCGACACCGCCGGCCGCCGCGAACAGCCGCAGAAACCCGCGCCGCTCCACCGGGAGAGCGTTGTGCAGGCCGGCGTCGGCCTCGGCGGCCTGCAGGAGCAGCGTGCCGGCCGGCACGATCTCCCGGGAGGCCTTGTCCGCGCCGGACGCGTGCGCCGGAAGCCCCGTGTTGGGGTCGTCGTCCACGAAGCCGAGCTCCGCCGACGACCGCTCGAACAGGGCCCGCAGGAGCCGCTGGTAACGAAGGCTGGGCTTTTTATCGCCCTTCTCCCATTTGCAGATCATATTTCCCGTCACGCCGGCCTCACGGCCCTCGTGTATGACGGAAAAACGCCGGATCTCACTGGCCAGTCGTTCCTGCGACCAACCGCGTTCCTCCCGGCAGGTACGCAACCGCACGTTCGGAGTGCGGGTGATCCCGGCCGATGCCGGCCTGTGGTCGTTCGCCTGCGCAGTCCTCGGCGTGGCGCGACCAGCCGACGGTCCTGTCGAGCGCTGCATCGGGACCTCCGAGTCAAGCGGTTGACTTCAGGAGCTTAACCCTGAGTTAGCAAAGACGGTGATACCCCCTGTGTGGTCCTTCGGTGACAAGAAAGCGACAAATCATGGCACCGGTTGAGCTGCCCACAGGGAGTGGCCGGGTGGCGCCGCGGTGCGCGGCGTCGTCGTCCGGCTGGCGCACCACCATAGAGTCTGATGTCGTGAGAGTCGGACCCCTGCCTCAGAGCTCCAGCGGGCAAGGCCCCGGCGGGCGAGGCCCCCGCGCGCGCGGCGAGGCCCGGCCCCTGCGGGCATGGCAACGCGCAGCCCTGGAGACCTACCGGTCGCGCAGCGCGTCCGGCGGCCGCGACTTCCTGGCCGTCGCGACCCCGGGCGCCGGCAAGACGACGTTCGCGCTGGAGATCGCCGCCGACCTGTTGGCCGCGGGCGAGGTGCGTTCGGTGACCGTGGTCGCCCCGACCGAGCACCTCAAGCGGCAGTGGGCCAACGCCGCCTCCGCGGTCGGGATCGACCTGGACCCGACCTTCCGCAACTCGGCCGGCGCCACCGCGTCGGACTACACCGGGGTCGCGGTCACCTACGCCCAGGTCGCCGCGCACCCCGCCCTGCACCGCATGCGCACGGCCGCGCGCCGCACGCTGGTGATCCTCGACGAGATCCACCACGCGGGCGACGCCCTGTCCTGGGGCGAGGCGGTCCGGGAGGCGTTCGAGCCGGCCGCCCGCCGGCTCGCGCTCACCGGAACCCCGTTCCGGTCCGACGTCAACCCGATCCCGTTCGTGACCTACCTGCCCGACGCCGAGGGCGTGACGCGCAGCGTCGCGGACTCCTCCTACGGCTACGCCGAGGCGCTGCGTGACGGTGTGGTCCGTCCCGTGCTCTTCCTCGCCTACTCGGGTGAGATGTCCTGGCGCACCAGCGCCGGCGCGGAGCTCAGCGCCCGGCTCGGCGAGCCGCTGAACAGCGAGCAGACCGCGGCAGCGTGGCGCACGGCCCTCGACCCCCGCGGAGACTGGATGCCCGCGGTCCTGGCCGCCGCCGACACCCGGCTCTCCCAGGTGCGCCGGGGCGGGATGCCGGATGCCGGAGGCCTGGTCATCGCGACCGACCACACCAACGCCCGCGCCTACGCCGGCCTGCTGCGGCGGATCACCGGCGTGTCTCCCGTGATCGTCCTCTCCGACGACCCGACCGCCAGCACGAAGATCGCCACGTTCCGTGAGTCGACGGACCGGTGGATGGTCGCCGTCCGCATGGTCAGTGAGGGCGTGGACGTCCCCCGCCTGGCGGTCGGCGTGTACGCCACCTCGGCCTCGACGCCGCTGTACTTCGCCCAGGCCGTCGGCCGGTTCGTCCGTGGCCGCGGACGCTCGGAGACGGCGTCGGTGTTCCTGCCCAGCGTCCCGTCGCTGCTGGCACTCGCCGGCGAGATGGAGGTCCAGCGCGACCACGCGCTCGACAAACCGCAGCGTGAGCCGGACGCGTTCGACGACGACGCGCTGCGCGAGGCCAACCGCCGCCGCGACACCCCCGAAAAGCCCGACACCCTGTTCACCGCGCTCGGCTCCTCCGCCCAGCTCGACCGGGTGATCTTCGACGGCGGCGAGTTCGGCACGCCGGCCGCCTCCGGCTCCCTCGAGGAGGAGGACTTCCTGGGTCTGCCGGGCCTGCTCGAGCCCGACCAGGTCGCGACCCTGCTGCGCCAGCGCCAGGCGGCGCAGCAGGCCGCCGCGGCGAAGGCGCGGCCCGCGGCCGGCGAACCCGTGGTGCCGGCCGCGCGGCAGGGGGAGGCGGGCACCGACCCGGCCGACCGGCCCGTCCACGAGCAGATCGGCGACCTGCGGCGCGAGCTGAACAAGCTTGTCGCCGCGCACTACCATCGCACCGGAAAGCCGCACGGGATGATCCACGCCGAGCTGCGCCGCTCCTGCGGCGGCCCGCCGAGCGCCCAGGCCAGCACGGCCCAGCTTCAGGCCCGGATCGACACGATGCGCCGCTGGGCCGGCTGAGCCGCCCCGCCGACCCCGGTCAGACCCAGCCCGGCGACCCTCCGTCGGCCTCGTCCAGCGCGCCGGTCCTCGTCCGTCCAGGTTGTTCCGCCGCCCCGTCCCGGGCGGTCAGTCCGGGGCGGGGCGGCGGGGCGATGGGGCGGATCGAGGTCAGGGCCCCTGGGTGATCTCGATCGACTTGATCTGCGGCTTGCTGGCCGGCGCGCCGTCCGACCCGCCGCCCTCGACACCCGGGGACGTCAGCTTGTCCAGGACGTCGAGGCCCTCGGTGATGTGGCCGAAGACGGTGTAGCCGCCGGCGAGCGCCGCGGCGCCCTGCTGGCTCGGGTCGGCGTAGTTGATGAAGAACTGGCTGCCGTTGCTGTCCGGCTGGCTGCTGTGCGCCATGGCCAGGACACCCCGGTTGTAGTTCACGCCCTCGGTGTTCTCGTTGGCGTAGCCGAAGCCCGGGCCGCCCATCCCACTGCCGGTCGGATCCCCGCACTGCAGCACGTTGATGCCGGCGTCGGCGCCACCCGTCTGCCGGTGGCAGGCGGTGTCGTTGTAGAAGCCCGCCTCGGCGAGCGTGCGCAGCGCGTTCACCGTGCAGGGAGCCTTGTCCGCGTCGAGCGCGGCCGTCATCGTGCCCTGGTCGGTGGTGATGACCATGGTGGCGGGGGCCTTGTTCACCGTGGCGGCGGCCGTCGGGAGCCCCACCGGGCGGGACGGCGACTCGCCGCTCGAGGTGTAGACGCAGTCACCGACCTTGCTCGTCTGCCCGGCCGGCACCGCCGGTGCCGCCGACGCCGACGGGTTGGCCGCGGGATCGGTCGCGCTGAGATTGTCGTTGTCCCCGCCGCCGCTGAGCAGGACCGCGGCGATCACCGAGCCGACGATGGCCACCACGGCCACCGCCGCGACGATCGTCAGGCGGCGTTGCCGTCGCTGGTACGCCTGGCGGCGGCGCTGCGCCTGGCGCGCCGCCCGCGCGGCGGCTATCTCGCGCTGCCGCCGTTCCTTCGTGCTCGACACCCTCGCCGGCCTCCCGCTCCTCGTCAGCGTGACTACCGGATGGTCATCAGGTCGTCACCAGGTCATCCGTCCATCAGGTGATCGGCCCCGGCCGGCAATCCTCGTCAGCGTGCCGGCACCGGTCCGCCACGAGTGTGCGCATCCGGACCTGTGCGCGACCTGTGAGCCGCGCGTAGTCCGTCCGGGGCGTCGGTGCGACACGGAACCCGAGGGCGTGACCGGGCGCACCGCCGTCACACAGGGTACGCGGGGGGAATGCCGTGGAAACCGGTGTGCCGAGCCGGGCGCCGGCGGGCCCTTACGGCAGGGGGTCCGGGGAGGCGACTGATAGCGTCTGCGCACAGGGAACCGATACGAAGGCTGACACGAATTCATGCTCGACAAGCGCTTCATCCGGGAAAATCCCGACGCCGTGAAGGAGGCTGTCCGCCTCAAGGGCGTCGACCTCGACGTCGACGAACTGCTCCAGCTCGACCAGGAGAACCGCAAGCTGCAGTTCGAGGTCGACGAGGCCCAGGCCCGGCGCAAGTCCTTCGCCAAGCAGTTCGCCAAGGCTGACGAGGCGCGCCGCGCCGAGCTGCGTGCCGAGCACGCCGAGTTCGACCGGCAGCTCCGTGACCTGCGCGAGCAGCTCATCCGGACGAGCACGCGGATGTCCGAGCTGATGCTGCTCACCCCGGGCATCCCCTGGGAGGGCGCCCCGGTCGGCCCGGACGAGTCCGCGAACGTGGTGGTCCGCACCGTGGGCACCCGCCCGGAGTTCGACTTCACCCCGATCGACCACACCGAGCTCGCCGAGAAGCGCGGCTGGGCCGAGTTCGCCCGGGCCCGCAGGGTCGCCGGTGAGCGGGCGTACGCCCTGGTCGGCGACATGGTCATGCTCGAGCGGGCGGTCCACTCCTACGCCCTCGACCTGCTGCGCGAGCGGGACTTCACCCCGGTGTCGGTCCCCGCGCTGGTCAAGGAGGGCCCGCTCGTCGGCACGGGCATGCTCCCGAAGGCCCGCGAGGAGATCTACGAGATCCCCGCCGACGACGCGTTCCTCGCCGGGACGGCGGAGGTGGCCCTGGTCGGCCTGCACGCCGGGGAGATCCTCGACGCCAGGCGCCTGCCGATCCGCTACGCCGGCATCTCGCCGTGCTTCCGGCGCGAGATCGGCAGCGCCAGCCGGGACGTCCGCGGGCTACTGCGGGTACACCAGTTCGAGAAGGTCGAGCAGTTCGTCCTGTGCGTGAACGACCCGGCGGAGTCAGCCCGCTGGCACGCGGAGCTGCTGGCTACGGCCGAGCACATCCTGGCCGACCTGGGCCTGCACTACGAGGTCGTCGAGTGCTCGACCGGGGACATGGGCCTGGGCAAGTTCCGGATGAACGACATCAACACGTGGTTCCCCACCCTCGACCTGTTCCGGGAGACCCACAGCTGCTCGACGCTGCACGACTGGCAGGCCCGCCGGGCGAACCTGCGCTACCGCGACGCGGACGGCAACGTACGTTTCGCGCACACCCTCAACAACACCGCGGTGGCCACGCCCCGCCTGCTGGCCGCGATCCTGGAGAACTTCCAGACCGCCGACCACCGGGTCAGGGTGCCCGAGGTGCTGCGCCCCTACCTCGGCGGCCGCGACCTGCTCTGAGCCGGGACCTGCTCTGAGCCAGCCGTGATGTGGGGGCTGGTGGGGCGGCTTAGCTCGTCGAGGGATGGCGGCGGGAGCGGGTGGCGCGGATCAGGGCCGGCGTGGCGACGGTGAGGCGGCGGCCCAGGCCGACGGATACCCGTCGGTCGAGGATCTGGTAGTCGGCGCGTTCGATCTCGTCCAGGATGTCGCCGTAGAGGTGGAACGCGGTCCAGAGGCAGTCGCGGGACGTCGGGTGCAGCAGCCGGATGCCCGGTCGGGCCGAGCGGAACAGCTCCCGCGCACGGGCGATCTCGTGGGTCAGCAGCCGGCGCACGGGGCCGTCGACCACCCCGGTGGCGAGGCGCTCCCTGGTGACTCCGAACAGGTCCAGGGACGTCTGCGGAAGGTAGACGCGGCCGCGGCGCAGGTCCTCCCCGACGTCGCGGAGGAAGTTCGCGAGTTGGAAGGCGGCGCCGAGGTCGCGGGCGTACGGTTCCGCCGAGGCGTCGACGGGCTCGAGGATGGGCAGCATCTGCAGGCCGATCACCACCGCCGAGCCGTGGACGTAGACCATGAGGTCGTCCCAGGTGGCGTAGCCGGTGACGGTCAGGTCCATCGCCATCGAGGTCAGGAAGGCCTCGAAGTACGCGACCGGCAGGTCGAAACGCCGAATCGTGTGCAGGACGGCTGGCAGCACCCCGGCATCCCCGGCACCGACGGAGCCTGCCCCGCTCCCGTCGACCCCGACCCCGACCGAGCCGGTGGCGAGTGCGGTGAGGAAGCGGTTGCCCCACTGTCGCAGCCACTGTGCCTTTGCCTCGTCGGTCAGCGTCGAGTCGAGGTCGTCCACGATCTCGTCGGCGTACCGCGCGAAGCCGTACAGGGCGTGGACGTGCGGGCGCTTCCACCGTGGCAGCAGGAGGGTGGCCAGGTAGTAGGTGCGCCCGTGGACGGCGTTCAGCTCGCGGGCGGCGCGGTAGGAGCTCCGCAGGCGCGGATCGGTGATGCCGGCCGCGTCCAGCTCGCTGCGCAGGCCGCTCACAACAGCCAGCGTAGCCGGCGGATCAGCACAACCGGCAGATCAGGGCACCCGGCGGATCAGCGTTGCCGGCGGATCAGGGCAGCCGGGAGGACAGCGCGAGTGAGAGCGCGGCGGCGGCCAGCCCGAGCCCGAGGGAGAGGCCGACGAACCAGGTCGTGATCTCCCGGTACTCCGTGCGGTAACCGATGGAGCTGCCCAGGCCCCGGTAGACGGACTGCAGCTCGTCACCGGAGGTCGCCCGGTGGTACGAGCCGCCTGTCTGGTCGGCCAGCTCACGCAGGGCTTCCTCGTTGACCGGTACGGGGATCTGCTGGCCGCCGACGTCGAGGGTGCCGTCCGAGGTGCCGTAGGCGATGGTGTCGACGGGGATCTCGGCGTCGCGCGCGGCCGTCGCCGCCTGCGCGTTCGGGCGCCCTCGTGTGGTCTCACCGTCCGAGAGCAGGACGATCGCGGCGGGCGGTGGTGGCTGCCCCTCGTCGGAGAGCCGCTGCCCGGCGGTGGCGATCGCCTGCAGGGAGGCGTAGATGCCCTCACCGACGGCGGTCGCCGGGCCGAGCTGCAGCCCGCGGATTCCCGAGCGCACCGACTCCCGGTCGGTCGAGGCGGGGACGAGGACGGCCGCCGAGCCCGCGAACGACACCAGCCCGAGGTTGATCCGCGGCGGGAGCTGGTCGACGAAGGCCTGGGCGCCCTGCTTGGCCGCCTCGAGCCGGGTCGGTGTGATGTCGGTGGCGGCCATCGAGTTCGACACGTCGATGGCCAGGATGATCGTCGCTCGTTCGCGTGGCACCCGTTCGGCCCGGGCGGGGCGGGCCATCGAGATGACCAGGCCGGCCAGGGCGAGCAGCAGCAGTGCCGCCGGGACGTGGCGGCGCCACCACTGCGGGCGGCGCGGCAGGACGCTGGAGAGCAGGGCGGTCGACGACAGCCGCGCGGCGTAGACCCGGCGGCGCAGCGACACCACGACGTAAGCCGCCGTCAGCGCGCCGACGGCGAGGAAGAGCCACAACCAGTGACCGGCCAGGAAGCTCACGGCGCCGCCGCCCGCCTGCCCCGACGGCCGCCTGCCCCGGCCACAGCTGCTGTCCCGGGTCGACCCCGGCCGGTGGCCGGCGGGAGCGATCGCGGGTGGCCCGGTAGCCGGGTCGAGTCCACGGGTGGGCGTCGTGCCGCGCCGCGGCTCGTCCGGCTCGCCGAGACGAAGCGGACGATGTCGATCAGCCAGTCGGAGTCGGTGCGCAGCACCAGGTGCCCGGCGCCCGCCCGGCGCAGCGCGAGGGCGACCTGGGAGCGGTGCTCGGCCGCGGCCAGGCGGTAGCGCTCACGCAGTCGCCGTGAGGACGTCGGAACCTCCACCAGCTCGCCGGTCTCCGCGTCCACGACCGGAAGCAGGCCCACGGCGGGCAGCGTCAGCTCGGCCGGGTCGAGGACCTCGACCGCGAGGAGCTGGTGGCGCGCCGCGAGGACGCGCATCGGCCGTTCCCAGTCGAGGTCGGTGGAGAGGAAGTCGCTGACGACCACCGCGAGGCCACGGCGCCGGCGCGGGCGGTCCAGGGCGGCGATCGCGGCGGCGAGATCGGTGGCGGCCGCCGGGTCGGGCCGGCGCAGCGGCCGGTCGTGCGCCCCCTCGGGGACCGTCAGCAGGGTCCGCAGCAGCGTTCGCAGGCCCTGGCGGCCGGGCCGGGCGGGGATGACCCGTGGCCCGGCCGGGGTGAGGGCCACGGCTCCCATCCGGTTGCCCGTGCGGGCGGTGAGGAAGCCGATCGCCGCCACCGCGGCGATCGCCAGATCACGCTTGCGGACCGAGGTGGTGCCGAACTCCTGGCTGGCCGTCAGGTCGACCAGCGCCCACGTCTCCAGCTCCCGGTCGGCGATCAGGTCGTGCACGTGCGGGACGGTCGTCCGCGCGGTGACCGCCCAGTCCATCCGGCGGACGTCGTCGCCGACGTTGTACTCCCGGCTCTCGGCCTTCTCGGTGCCCTGGCCGGGCAGCAGGCCGAGATGATCGCCGAGCAGCATGCCGTCCAGCCGGCGGGTCACGGTGAGCTCGAGGCTGCGCAGCGTCCGCTCGACCGACGGCGACGTCGCCGCGGGCTGGGGCGCGGCCGGATCCGCGCGGGGAACGGTCACCGGGACGACCCGCCATCGAAGTACTCGGGGAAGCCGGTGCGTGGGTCGGTGCGCCAGCGCCCGGAGTGCGTGACCGGTGGGGGGATGCGCCCGTTGCGCCCGTGGTCGGCGCCGGCCTGCTGGCGGGGCGCGACCTGGGGGTGCGGCAGCGCGTCGAGGACGCGGCCGGCGATCTCCTCGGCGGTGAGCCCCTCGGCCAGCGCCTCGTAGGAGAGGACCAGGCGGTGCGGCAGGACGTCGAGCGCGACCGCGGACACGTCGTCGGGGACCACGTAATCCCGGCCGCGCAGCAGGGCGAGCGCCCGGGCCGCGGCGATGAGGCCGAGCGAGGCCCGGGGGGACGCGCCGTACGCGAGGTGCCCGGCCAGTTCGGGGAGGTCGACGTCGGCGGGGGAGCGGGTCGCGAGCACCAGGCGGACGGCGTACTCGGTGATCGCGTGGTGGACGAACACGTCGTCCGCGCGGTTCTGCAGCCTGATGAGGGACTCCGGCTCGAGGACGCCCTCGGCGGTGGGTGGCCGCACGCCCATCCGCCGGACGATCTCCAGCTCCTCGGCCGCGGTCGGGTACGGAACGTTGACCTTCATCAGGAAGCGGTCGCGCTGCGCCTCGGGTAGCGGGTAGACGCCCTCCGACTCGATCGGGTTCTGCGTCGCCAGCACAAGGAAGGGCCGCGGCAGCGGGTGAGTGACCCCGCCGAGGGATACCTGCCGTTCCGACATCACCTCGAGCAGCGCCGACTGCACCTTCGCGGGCGCGCGGTTGATCTCGTCCGCGAGAACGAAGTTCGCGAAGACCGGGCCGAGTTCGATGTCGAACGTCTCCCGGCTGCTGCGGAAGATCCTCGTTCCGATGATGTCCGAGGGGACGAGGTCGCTGGTGAACTGGATCCGCACGAAGGAGCCGCCGACGACCGTCGCCAGCGTCTGCACGGCCAGCGTCTTGGCGACGCCGGGCACGCCCTCCAACAGGCAGTGCCCCCGGGCCAGCAGCGCGACGAGCATGCGCTCGACCATGTGATCCTGGCCGACGATGACCTTCTTGACCTCGAACAACGCCCGCTCGAGCAGGGCCGCGTCGTCGGCCGCCTCGATCGCGGAGGGCTCGGCCGGACGGCTGGCCGCCGAACCCGAGCCGGCGGGCGCCCGGACCTCCGCGCCGGGTGCCGCCACGCCGGGATCGGTCGTCCACTCGTTCATGGCGCCATCCTCCCAGACGCTGTGCGGAATCGAGTGCCAACGGACTCGGGACAGTGTGGCCGGAAGCCTCTTCTAAGGTGCCCTTCAGGAAGTTCTCACCTAATACCGCGCCGAAACTCCGGGGACACGAAACCCGGGTGACGCCCCGAACGCCCAATGACACATTACGGCGTCAGGGAATAGCCCTCAGTGTCCGCGTGCGGTAGCCACGATCACGGCCGAGAACCCGCTCGGCGGCCAGCCGGCCCGATATCAGCACCATCGGAACTCCCACCCCCGGCCGGGTCCCGCTGCCGGTGAACACCACGTTGGCCAGTCCCGGCGCCAGGTTGGACGGCCGGAACGGGCCGGTCTGGCGGAAGGTGTGCGCCGCCGCGAACGGCGCGCCGGCGGCCATCCCGCGGGCCCGCCAGTCCGCCGGGGTGGTCACCTGCTCGACGTCGATCGACGTTCCGAACCCGGGGTAGCCGGCACGCTCCAGTGTGGCGACGACCTCGTCGCGGTACCGCGGGCCGAGGACCGACCAGTCCAGCGGCGCGGTCAGGTTCGGGGTGGGGAACAGGACGTAGTAGCTGTGCCCGCCCGCCGGCGCGGCCGCCGGCTCGGTGACCGACGGCGTGCTCACCAGGAACGACGGGTCGCTCATCAGCTCCCCGCGCCGGATGATCTCGTCGAAGGTGCGCCGCCACGCGCCCCCGAAGTGGATCGTGTGGTGCGTCCCGGACGGGTGGGCACCCTGGGCGCCGGCGAGCAGCAGGAAGCAGGACGGCGAGTACCGCAGGCGGTCCAGCCGCGCCGGGGCGGCGGAGGCGGGCAGCAGGTCGCGGTAGGCCACCGGGAGGTCCGGGTTGAGGATCACGACGTCCGCCGCCACCCGCTCGCCGGCGGTGGTGTGCACGGCGACCGCCCGCCCGCCGCGGACCTCCACCCGGTTCACCTCGGTGCCGTAGCGGAAGGTGGCCCCGTGCCGGGCCGCGGCCCCGGCCATGGCCGCGGCGACCGCGTGCGGGCCGCCGTCGGCGTGGAAGACGCCGGCCACCGAGTCCATGTAGGCGATCACGGCGTACAGCCCGAGCGCCTCGTGCGGGTCGAGCCCGGCGTACATCGCCTGGAAGGAGAACAGCCGCCGGGTCCGCGGGTCGCGAAGGTACCGTCCGACCACGGTGTCCAGGCGGCGGAACCCGCCGAGCGCCGCCACCCGGGCCAGCGAGGGCCGCATCAGGGCCAGCGGCGAGTCGACCTGGGCGTCGATGAAGTCGCGCATCTGCGCCTGGAACATGCGGGTCGCGAACCGGGTGAAGTCACGGAACCCGGCTGCCTCGGCCGGCCCGCACAGCTCCCGCACCCCCTGCTCGGTGTGCTCCGGGTCGGCGCGGACGTCCAGCACGGACCCGTCCGCGAAGCGGGCCCGGTACATCGGGTCGAGGCGGCGCAGCGGCAGCCACCGGCCGAGGTCCTCGCCCACGCAGTCGAGCGCGTCCGCCACCAGGTCCGGCATGGTGAGCACGGTCGGCCCGGTGTCGAACCGGTAGCCGCCCAGCCGTAGCGACCCCGCGCGCCCACCGGGGGTGTCGTCACGTTCCAGGACGGTGACCCGCCGGCCCGCGCCGGTCAGCCGGAGCGCGGCCGAAAGTCCGCCCAGCCCGGCTCCGACGATGACGACGTGGTCCGTCGGCCCGGTCACTGTTCGCATCGGAGGTCCTCTCTGCACCCGCCCGGCCGTCCACCGCTCGGGTGGGTACGGTCTCACCGGGCCCGAGCGGGCCTCCGCTCCGCCCGCCGCAGGTGGCCCCGCCGCCGCGGCCCCGTCGGTGGGGCCACCTCGGTGGGACGGCCCGGCGCCCACCCGGTGACCGCCGCGCGGCGGGAGCCCTGGACCGCCGCCCGGGGCGGGCCAGGGGCGGCCGTGCGCCGAACATCTCACCGCGGACGGGACCTCGGGCCGGCGCCCGGTGCCGGCGGTAGCGGGTAGCGTTCGACCGTCCTGATCGGCGACCCGGTGGGGTCGCCGCGTCCAGAGGTCGTCCAGAGGTCGTGCGGAGGTGTCGTGTCTGATCTCGTCGTCGTCGCGCTCGGCGTCGCGCTGCTGGTGGTGACCGGCAGCGCTCTCATCCTGCTCCGGATGCCGCCGGAACGGCTCGAGCGCACGGTCGACGAGGTGACGTCCGTGGAGGTCCGGCTCGCCGCCGGCCGGGTCGAGATCGGCGAGTACGACCGGTCGGACGTCGCCGTCGAGATCCTCGCGCGCCGCCGACCCGGGCGGGCGAGGCCGACCATGACCCGCTCGGGCGGTGTGCTGCGGATCGACGGGCGGACGAGCGAGGCGCTGGCCCGGCTGAAGCTGCCGCGCGGGACGAAGGCCCGGGCCGAGGTCCGGATGGGGGAGATCACCCTCTGGGGCTCCGCCGGTGACCTGGTGCTGGTCACCGAGGGCGGCGGCATCACCGGGCGGGAGCTCTCCGGTGCGCGGGTCAGTGCCCGTAGCCGGACCGGCGACGTCAACCTGCACTTCGACGGCCCGCCGGACGACCTGTCCGCGGTCAGCGAGGACGGCATGGTGACCCTCGTGTTGCCCGAGGATGAGTACGGGGTCGAGGCGGAGGCCGGGAACCCGCAGTCCGCGGTCGTCGACCTGCCGAGCGTGCCGGGGGCCGCGCGCCGGGTGCTGGCGCGCAGCGTGGCCGGCAGGATCAGGATCAGGCCCGCGTCACCGCGCGGCCCGGTGCGGATCTAGCGCCGACCCGGCGCCGCGGTGGCCGTCACGGGCTCGGCAGGCCCTGTCCGGGGTATGGGCTGCGGCCGGATTACTCTCTTCTGCATGACAGGGTCCCTCTCATGACGGCGGCTGGGAGCACGACGCGGATGTCGACCCCGACGGTGGCCGAGTGCCTGGCCTCCGGACGTACCTCTTTCTCCTTCGAGTTCTTCCCACCGAGGACGGCCGAGGGCGAGCGGCATCTGTGGACCGCGCTGCGTGAGATCGAGGCCCTGCACCCGACCTTCGTGTCGGTGACCTACGGAGCCGGCGGTTCCACGCGGGACGGGACCATCCGGGTCACCGAGCGCATCGCCACCGAGACCACGCTGACGCCCATCGGGCACCTGACCGCGGTGAACCACTCGGTGGGCGAGCTGCGTCAGGTCATCGGCGGCTACGCCGGCGCGGGCGTGCGCAACGTGCTGGCGCTGCGGGGCGATCCGCCGGGCGACCCGCAGGCGGAATGGGTGCGTCATCCCGACGGCCTGGGGCACGCCGACGAGCTCGTGCGGCTCGTCCGTTCCCTCGGGGATTTCTGCGTCGGCGTCGCCGCCTTCCCGGACAAACACCCGCGGTCGCGGGATCTGGAGACCGACGCGCGGTTCCTGGTGCGAAAGCTGGACGCGGGCGCCGACTTCGCCATCACCCAGTTCTTCTTCGGTGCCGACGACTATTTCCGGCTGGTCGAACGCGTACGGCGGCTCGGCTGTGACGCACCGATCATTCCGGGTGTGATGCCGGTTACCAATTTGGCCCAGATCGAGCGCATGGCGCAGCTTTCCGGCGCGGATTTCCCGGCGGATCTCGCGGCCCGTCTGCATGAGGTCGCGGACGATCCCGCCGCGGTCCGGGCGATAGGTGTCGAGGTCGCCACGGAGCTCTCCGAGCGGCTGCTCGCCGGCGGCGCGCCGGGGCTGCACTTCATCACGCTGAACCGTTCCAGCGCGACGCGTGAGATCTACCAGTCCCTGGGCCGCTGACGATCCGCCTGTGGCCTGTGGCCTGTGGCCTGTGGCCTGTGGCCTGTGGCCTGTGGCCTGTGGCCTGTGGCCGCGCGGTGCGGCGCCGCGCTCCCCGTCCGGCCGGGGCGCGCGGCGGCGGGCGGCGTGGCTTCAGTCCTGTTCCTCGTAGGCGTCGAAGACGCAGAGTAGCCATTCGTCGCGGAAAGTCTGTTCCCGCACCAGCGCGAATCCCGCGTGGTTCGCCGCGTCGATGACGGCGGTGACCAGACCGAGATCGAGAGCGTTGAAGACCGGGGTGATGCGCACGGCCAGTATCACCTGGTCACGGTGCGCGCTGAAAACGTGATCGGGGTCCAGGTCCTCGATGGACTCGACGACACCGGTCGGCTGGTCGGATACCACGACGGAACTCTACGGCGCGGGCACGATGGACGGTGTGCGCACCCCGATACCCGATCGAGACACCTACCTGGTCGAATGGGCCGCGCTACACGGCGGGTACGACCCCCGAAGCGGCGCGCGCATGATCCGGATCTGGCTCGATCTGGTGTATCGCCTGGCCAGGCCGCTGGCCGCGGCCGGCGTCAGTCCGGGCGCGGTGACGGCGGCGACGGTCGCCGCCACCACGCCGGTGATTCCCGCCGCATGGGCGGGAGGCCGTTGGGTGCTGGTCTGCCCACTCGTCGTCGTGGCCGGCGGCCTGCTGGACAATCTCGACGGCGCGGTCGCCGTGCTGCGCGCCCGGGTGACGAGCTGGGGCTACGTGCTCGACTCGGCCGCCGACCGGGTCTGCGACGCCTGCCACCTGCTCGCGCTCTGGCTGGCCGGGGCACCGGTCGCGCTGGTCGTGTCGGCGGGCGGCGCGATGATGATGCTCGAGTACGTGCGGGCCCGCGCGGCCGGTGCCGGGCACGGTGAGATCGGCACCGTGACGGTGGGGGAGCGGCCGACCAGGATCATTCTCGCGGCGGTGGGTCTCGCGCTGGCCGGGGCCGTCCCAGCACATGCGGCCGCGGTGGCCACGGTCGCCGCGGCGGCCACGCTGGTGGTGTGCGTCGTCGGGCTCGTCCAGTACCTCGTCTCGGTGCGGTCGGCGCTGTCGGCGGGCGGCGGGGTCAGGCCGGGCCGATGAGATCGGCGACGATCTTCGCGGAGAGCGTGACCAGCGGCAGCCCGCCGCCCGGATGGGCCGAGCCGCCGACCAGGAACAACCCGGGCACCGGCGAGCGGTTGCGCGGGCGTAGGAACGCCGACCGCGGCCCGTTGGAGGACACGCCGTAGATCGAGCCGCCCACGGCGCCGGTCGCGCGTGCGAGGTCGGCCGGCGAGATCGTCCGGTACCAGCGCACCCGGGCGCGGACGTCGAGCCCACGTGAGGCCAGCACCTCGAGGATGCGGCGGGCGTAGGCGTCGGCGAGCCCGGGCCGGTCCCAGTCCACACCGGGACCCCGCGGTCCGGCAGTGGCGGCAGCGGTGGCGGCGTGCGGGCTGGCGTTCACCAGGACGAACCACGCCTCGTCGCCCGGCGGTGCGGTTGCCGGGTCGTCCGGCGCGGCGATGTAGACGGTCGGATCCCAGGCCAGCCGGCCGCCGAAGACCGCGTTGAACTCGTCTTCGTAGTCGGCGGGGAACAGCACGGTGTGGTGGGCCAGGCCCGGCGTCCGCCCGCGCAGTGCCAGCAGCAGGACGAAACCGGACAGCGACGGCGCCAGCCGCCGGATCCGCCGCCGGCTGGCCGGATGGTCGACGAGCGGGCGCGGGCCGGCCCGCCCGGGCGCCGCGGGCGGTGCGCCGTCGTAGAGCCGGGCCGCGTCGACGTCGGACACGACCAGGTCGGCACCCAGCAGCGTTCCGTCGGCCAGGCGGACGCCGTCCACCCGCCCCCCCGGCGTGCGGGTGATCCGTGCGACCGGCGCGCCGGTGCGGATCACCGCGCCGCGCTCGGCCGCCCGCTCGGCGATCGCCTGCCCGAGCAGCCGCAGCCCGCCCGGGACGTACCAGCCGCCGAACCGTCGCTCCACGTGCGGGACCGTGACCAGCGCGGCCGGCGCCTGGCGCGGATCCGAGCCGGTGTAGGTCGCGTACCGGTCCAGCATCATGCGCAGCCGCGGATCGGTGAGGTGACGGCGCCCGATACCGCGCAGGGTGGTGCCGGGTGCGACGGTGGCCAGCCCCAGCGGGCGGCGCGCGGCGGTCCGCGCCAGCGCCGCGGCCGAGACCGGGCTGCGCAGGAAGGGCTGTTCGGACACCGCCCAGACCCGGCGGGCGCGCTCGTCGAGGCGCCGCCACTGGGCCCCGGCCCCGGCGCCCAGCCTCGCGTCCAGCTCCGCGTGGAACGCGGCGTCGTCGGCGTGCGCGGTCACCGCCGCCCCGTCGGCGAACCGGTAGGCGGCGATCGGGTCGAGGCGGCGCAGCGTGAGCCGCTCGCCGAGCGGCCCGCCGGTGGCGGCGAACAGCTCCTCGAACACCTCGGGCATCGTCAGCAGGGACGGGCCGGTGTCGAACCCGTAGCCGTCGCGTTCGTACCAGCCGAGCTTGCCGCCGATCCGCTCCGCCGCCTCGCAGACGGTGACCCGGTGCCCGGCGGCGGCGAGCCGAGCGGCGGCCGCGAGCCCGCCGACGCCCGCCCCGACCACGACGACCGTCGCCACGGCTCCGAGCCTATGCGCGGTCGTCCGCTCCCGGTCGGTGGCCCGTTCAGCGCGCGGCCTTTCCAACGGATGGTGCCGTGCCGGTGCCGCCACCAGGACAGCGCCGTCAGGTAGCCGAGCAGGCAGACGGAGACCGGATGGGCCGCCGCGTCCGGCCAGGCACGGCCGCCGGTGCGCCGGGCCGCGATCAGCCGGCTCACCGTGCCGGCCAGCAGGCCGACGAGCCCCGCGCGTGACCCGCGCGCCGCGGCGACCGCCGGGCCGACGAAGAGCCATCCGAGCACGGCCAGCTGACCCACGCTGGCCGCCGGGGTGCCGCCCGCGGCCCACAGCGACTTGGCGTAGCCGTCCCGCAGTGGCTGCCAGCCGTCGTACATCCAGGTGACCGCCAGCTCGGTGCCGTCGGCGACCACACCGCGCCCGCCGGAGCGCTTGACCGCGCGCAGCAGCTCGATGTCGTCCAGCACGGCGCCGCCGACCGCGCCGTGCCCGCCGGCCCGGCGGTAGGCCGCCGCGTCCACGCAGAGGAACTGGCCGTTGGCCGCGGCCAGCGACGGGCGGGCGGAGCGCTCGGCGGCGCGCAGCGGGAGCAGCGCCAGCCACGACCATTGCAACAGCGGCTGCACGAGCCGTTCGGCCGCCCCGGCGGCGACCTGCCGCGGGTAGGGCGAGACGAGGTCCAGGCCCGATCCGCGCAGCAGGCCCACGGCCCGGGCGAGGCCGTCCGGGGCGAGGGTGACGTCGGCGTCGACGAAGACCAGCACGGTGCCGGTGGCCTGGCGCGTCGCCCGGGCGCAGGCGTGGGGCTTGCCCAGCCAGCCGTCCGGCGGCTCCGGTCCGGTCAGCACCCGCAGGCGCCGGTCCCGTTCGGCGAGCCGGCGCAGGATCACGCCCGTGCCGTCCGTCGAGCCGTCGTCGTAGACGATCACCTCGAGGTCGGCGACGTCGCGGGAGCCGAGCAGAGCAGTCAGGCAGGTGCGCACCCGCGCCGCCTCGTCCCGCACGGGCAGGATCACGCTGACCCGCTCCCGCACCGGGACGGCCGGCGCCGGGACGCGCAGCAGCGCCGCGTTCACCGCCGTGTGCGCCGCGACGGCGACGGCTCCGGCCGCCCCGGAACGCACCAGCGCCGTTGCCAGTCTGCCTCCGTTCACAGCTCGGAGCGTGCCAGGTCCCGTTCGCGGGCGGTGCCGGCCCACCCGCGGGCCGCGTCGCGGCGGCCGAGCAGCACGGTAAGGCCGAGCAGCGAACCCATCGCGGCACCGCCGGCGAGCGCCACCCCGGGACGGCCGAAGAAGGCGAGGTTGGCCAGCACCGACGAGGCGCAGGTCCAGCCAAGCAGGGCCATCGGCACCCGGTCGGCGGAGGGCGCGGCGGTGGCGGTCCGGGCGGTGGCGGGCAGGGCGGCCAGCGCGCCGGTGAGCAGCGTGCCGACGAGCAGCCATCCGGCCGCGTTGCTGAGCGGGATGCCGTTGAGCGCGGGACCGCCGGAGGACCACGCCCAGTAGCCCTCGGCGACCATCTGCGGGTCGAGGAACAGATCCCAGGCGGTGAGCGTGGCGCCGCCGACCAGCGCCGTCACTGCCCGGCGCGCGGCCGGTGCCCGCACCAGCGAGCGGGCGCAGCGGCGGCCGAGCACCAGCGCCGGCAGGCCCATCATCGCCCAGGCCAGCGGCACGACGACCGGGACGCGGGCCACATCGGGGCCGAGTGCGGAGCCGTACGCGTAGTGGCCGAACGGCCAGCCGGTACGCAGGCCGACCGACTCGGCCAGCAGGCCGGTGCCGGCGGCCAGCGCCGTCGCGGCCGCGGCCCACGCGGGCCCGTGGACGGCGGCCGCATGGCTCACCGCCGCCGCGAGGAAGGCTAGGACCGACAGCACCGTCACGGCCGCCCGCCTGTCCCCGGAGGTCAGCGGATAGGTGATCTGGAGCGCGACGGCCACCGCGGTGGCGAGCCAGGGCAGCACGGCCGCGGCCCGCCCCGCAGGGGCGGCTGGAGGTGGGTCGGCCCGCCCCACCGGGGCGGCCGGAGGTGGATCGGAACCGGCTGGTCCCGACCGGCTCACGGCACCCGGGCGGGCTGGCCTGCCGGAGCGGAGCGCGGCGGGTCGTCGGCGTCCCGCCCGGGCAACTCCTTGCCGAGCACGGCGTACTCGGTACCGCTTCCGGGGAACTGGAAGTGTGACAGCAGGGGCACGAATCCCTCGCTGGCGTACAGCCGGCGCGCGCGGCTGCCGGGCAGCTCGAGCGCGGAGAGCGCCGCCGTGCGGTGCGGGACGTCCCGCAGCAGCTCCCGCAGCAGGTCACGGCCGATGCCGCGGCCCTGGTAACCGGGCAGCACGTGCAGCTCGACGACCTCGAGGCAGTCGGCGAGCCAGTGCGCCGCGGTCCCCTCCGGCAGCGCGCCGGCGACGACGTCGTGCCACCACTGGCCGTTCTTGCCGGGCAGGCCGTAGGTCATGCCGACCAGCTCGTCGTCCGGGGTCACCGCGGCGACGGCGCGCAGGTCACGGCGGTCGAAGTGACGGCGCGCGTGCGTCGCCCTGTCCCGGGCGGCGCGCACCGGGTCGTCCTCGTGGTGGTCGAGGAACGCGGCCTTGTACACGGCGATGACGTCGTCGAGCCGGGCCCGCATCCGGGCCGGTGACCACCGCACGATTCGGACGTCGGTCAACAGCCTTGCCTCCTGTCGCGCCGGGCCATCCGACGATAACGCGCGGCGCGAGGCCACCGCCCGTCGGCCGGAACGGGTCTGGCAAACAGTGCTATAGCCGACCCCCGCCGACGGGCAGCCCGGTCCGGTCACCGGCCATGGCCAGCTGTGCCCACCACGGGTGGCCGTCGAGCAGGTCGGCCACCAGGTCCGCGAGGGCCGGCGCCTGGACGGCTCCGCCCGCGTTCGTCCCGGCCGCGACGACGATCCGCCCGCCGAGCTCCGCCGGGGCGTCGACCACAGGCAGGCCGTCCGCGGTCATCGGCCGCTCGCAGGTGCGCACCTCGCGGACGTCCAGCCGCCCGTCGGGCCCGCGCAGCGCGGGGAAGAGATCGCCGATGGCCACGATGAGCGCTGTGACGAGCTCCTCGACGGCCCCTGTGACGCCACCACCGCCCGCTTCGGTGTCGCTGTCGGCCGGGATGAGGCGCGCGCCGCGCCAGGACGCCAGGCCGAGGTACCCGAAGCCACCGCTGACGTGGATCATCGACTGGTCGGCGGCGGGCGTCACGTTGATCACACCGAGCGGATCGCCCGCGTGGATCTTCAACGGTCGGGCCACGCCCGGGTTCGGCAGGGTCAGCGACACCCCGAGCACGTTGGCGACGCAGCCGGCGTCAGGCCAGCGCCCCCCGAGCAGCCGGTACAGGTCACGGCCGCCGACGGTGAGGACGACCCGGCCGGCCGGCACGACCGTGCCGTCGCCGAGCTCCACCTCGACCGCCGCGCCGGTGGGCCGCAGCCCGCGGACCGCGGCCGACGCGACGACCGGCACGCCCCGGCCGCGCAGCAGGTCGGCGAGCGCACCGGCCAGGTCGTGGACGGCCACGGCGCACCCGTCGACCTCGACGGTCCCGCCGCCGGACCGGCGGTCGGACCGACAGCTGGGTCCGGCGCCGAGCCCCGCGGCGAGGGCGGGCCAGTGCCGGCGGACCGCCGCGGCGTCCAGGTCGGTGGTGTCGTCGTTCGCCCGGGTCTGCAGCGCGCGGCCGGTGGCGAGCCCGGCGTCGTCGAGGTAGACCCGGGCCAGCCGGTTCCCCCGCAGGCAGGCGCCGAGGTCGTCGGGACGGGCCTGGAAGATCTCCTCCCACCGCCGCAGCCCCAGCCGATTGAGCGCGATCACCGCCTCGGTGGCGAGGGCGCGCATCCCCGGCCGGTCGGTGAACTGCTCGAACGCCTCGGCCCAGGCGGCCTCGGGCGCCGAGAGCGATTCCGGCGGGCGCAGCCGCCATCCGCCATCCGTCGGGGTCCGGGCGAGGACCCCGGCGCGGGTGGCGTCGGCGTGCGGCAGAGTCTCGGTCGTCGACAGGTGACGTCCGTTGGTGCCGGCGAAGGTGGTGCCCTGCTCGTCGACCCGGCGGCGGTCGGCCGGCGCCGCGTCGAGGACCACGACCCGCCGCCCGGCCTCGTGCAGCCGCAGCGCCACGGTCAGGCCCACGATCCCGCCGCCGACCACCACGACGGCCTCGGCCTCGGCCCGGCTCGGCCCGGCGGGTGGGCGCGGGAGCTCCCGCCGGTCGTCGAGATCGAGGCGGGCGAGGGCGGTCAGGACGGCCTGGTCGAGATCGGCCGCGCACTCCGGCGCGCGCATCGCGGCCGACACGAGGGTGAAGCCGGGCCGCACCCGCGGCGGGTCGTCCGGGTCGTACCGGCCAGCCAGCAGCGCTCGCACCGGGTCCAACAGCCGTGGGGCGTTGTCCAGGACGACCTCGAGATCGAGCTGGTCGAAGGCCGCCGTCAGCGCCTGCCCGGTGAACACGTCGGGCTCGCACACCGAGACGATCCGGTGGCCGCCGAACCGCTTGAGCCGTTCGGCCCCGATGAGGCCGGCGGTGGGATGCTCCCCGCCCGTGGTCAGCGGGACGGCGAGCCCGAGCAGGTCGGCCGCGTCGAGCACGGACTCGACGTCCCGGGCCGCCCGGATGCGTCCCGCCGGCAGCCGTCTGGCCGCCAGCCAGCGGTCGAGGCCGCCGGCGCCGGCGGCCAGCGACGGGCTGTACACGATCACGTCGTGGCCGCGGGCCACCGCCTCGCGCGCGACGCGGCTGTTGATGTCACCGCTGCCGATCAGCCCCACCGTCGGCGGCCGTGGGCGGTGGCCCGCGGCGCGGCGGGGCGCGAGGAGCTCGTCCGCCATGAACCGGGCGACGTGCCGGGCGTTGACCTCCGGGGTGTTGCGTACGGTCACGCCGAGCTCCGCGGCCGCGTCGGTGTCGATCTCGGCCAGTGACGTCCCGCGGCGGATCACCGCCAGCGCGCGCCGGTCCGGTGTCCTCCGCATGGCCTGCGCCCACCGGTGCAGCGCGTCGCCCGGAACGTGGTTGGCCCCGACGACGAGAGTGTGCGGCCGGTGTTCGGTCAGCGCCGCGGGCAGGTCTGCGGGCCGTCCGGCGAGCTCCGGGAGCAGCACCGCGCCGGCCCGGATGGCCAGCCCGGCGACCCGGGCGGTCACCGCCGTCGCGATGAGGGTCCGCCGCCCGGCCGGGGCGGCGTCGGTGGTGCTCCCGGCCGGTCTCCCGCGCGCGGCGAGCGGGGCGGAGGGGTCGAGGGACCTTGGCATGCGAGTTACGCCACCCGGGTTGGATCGAACGCGGCCGGCCGCGACCGTCGTGGTCGGCGGCGGTGCGTGGTCGGCGGGAACGGAGCGGGAAACGGACAGTGGGGGGACGGAGCGGGAACAGAGCGGGGAACGCTGGGGCACGGGATGCTGGGACATGGGGTGGTGGAGGCACGGGGCGGTGGGCGCCCAGGGGCACCGGGCGCGCCGGGCGCCGGCCGTCCCGTCATCGGTCGTCCCGCCGCCGGCCGCCCTGCCGGCGTCAGTCCGGTCGGCGTCCGCGTGCGCGGGAGTCGGCCCGGGCCTCGGCGGGACCCACATTCGCGCAGGATCTTCAACGGGTTGTCAAAGGATGATCGGCCTTCCCGGCGGACGGCGGGATGTCGAGCGGGTTCACACCCCCGATCGTCCCGCGTGAGCCCAGCACGACAAAACGGGCGAACAGCTCCTCGGCGTACCAGCCCGCCGCGGGGGTCCGCCGCACCGCCGCGGCGTGCGCCGGCCCCTGGTAGGCGAACGCGCGCAGCGCCGTGACGTCCCGCCACAGGCTGAAGGTGCCCTGCAGGCCGATCGGCGCCTCGCCGATGCCCGCGGCGAACAGCAGCCCGCCGGCGCCGCGCAGCTCCGCCGCGACCGGCGGGACGGCCCGCCAGAACGCCACGGCCTGCCGCGGCGCGAGCCGGGCCCGGGTGACAGCCGCCACCGGCCCCCCGCCGTGTTCCCCGCCGTGTCTTCCACTGTGCCCCCCGTCGGGGCGGCGGTGGCTCGCCGGGCCACCGGGACGGCCCCCGAACGGCGTACGGCCCGACCACCGCCCCCGGGAGGCCACCGGGCGCAGCTCCACCCGCCAGCGCTCGTCCGCGATGCCGGCCCATGATCGGATTGTCCTGGAGCGCTCGAAGCCCCGGGCCGCCGAGGGTGTGTCCCACACCGCCAGCAGCGCCCACCGCAGCGGGTCGGCGTCGAGCGGGGTGAACCGGTGGCTCGAGCCGGTGCCCAGCAGCTTGCCGAACGTCAGCCCGGACGTCCGCCGCAGCGTGGGCCGGTCGAGCGCCATGCGCGCGGCGGCGTGCCCCGCCCGCCGGCGCGGGACGTGCCAGAAATCGACGGTGACGAGCACGTCACGGCACCGATCGGGGCGACGGCAGCGGGCCTGCCGGCCCAGGGCCCGCCGGGCCAGGAGCCGCCGGCCCGGAGGCGGGCGGCCCGGCGGCGGGCGGAGTGGGCGCGGGCGGCGGGGGGCGCATCGGCGCGAGCCGCAGCGGCGGGCCGTCCGGCGCGGGGGCCGTGGTCTGCGGTCCGTACTTCTTCGCGAAGGCGTCCGCGGCGCCGTCACGCCCCTCCCAGGCCGGCACGACCCGGCACCGGTGCAGCTCGGTGAGCGGGTGGCGGCCGGTGCCGCCGATCTCGGTGACGAGGCCGTCGGCGCCGCCGTCGTGGACGAGCCGGGTCAGCTCCTCGTCGGCCAGGTAGACCGTGTCGCCCAGCCGCGCGTACCTCGCCTGAATCGTGCGGGCGTCCCGGTCGGGGCCGTGGGTGCGCAGGATGCGCAGCGGGACCCGGAGATAGTCGTCGAGGCTGACACTGCGGTCGGGATGCCAGATCTTCTCGAAGTGCTGCTCGACGAACTGGACGAGGGTCGAGGAGATCGCCGCCTCGTGCTGGGTCGTGGCTGCCGACGAGTGCCCGAACGGGAAGGTCGAGATCAGGGCCCCGCTGTCCCACCGGTGGTAGGTCGTCAGTGGCTGGTCGCCATAGATCCGCACGGAGAGCCGGGGTCGCAGCGCGGGGACCAGCCGCGCCCGCACGGTGTCGAGCACGCGCAGGTTCGCCCTGATCACATTCGGGACGTCGATGCTGTGCAGCAGGTCCTCGGCCCGGCCGGCCGCGGGCGGGGAGTCGGGGTCCAGGAGCAGGATCTGCACCATCGCCCCCGCGTCGACCGCGGTGAGCAGAGCCTCGGCGAAGGCCTCGACGTGCGCCGGGGCCAGCAGGTCCGTCCACGTGTTGAGCAGGCGGACGCTGCGCCGGCTCGTGGCGACCCGTCCGATGAAGTAGGCCGGGTCGAAGTCGCCGAGCAGCCGGCCGCTGGCGAACTGGGTCGGCGCGGTGCTCGCCGGGCGGGTCAGCCGCGACTCGGCCGCGGCGAGCTCGGTGGAACCGTGCTGGCGCAGCAGGGTGACCGCCTGCTGCCAGGACCGGCGCGCGGCGAGATGATCGTCGAGGCGCGCCAGGATGTCGCCCCGCCGGACCAGGATCCGCGGCTCCCACAGGATGTCGGGCAGCGCGCTCAGCAGCGGCAGGCTCTCGTTGTAGTGGGCCAGGGCGCGTTCCGGCCGGTGCCGGTGCAGGTCGCCGAGCCGGCGCAGCGCGAGGGCTTCCAGCGACCGGCTGGTCAGCTCGCGCGCGATCGACAGGCTGATCGACAGGCAGGTGATGCCCTCGCCCAGCTCGTCGCGGTCGCCGTGCGCCATCGCCAGGCAGATCAGCGCCTCGGCCTCCGCGCGCCGCGCGCCGCCGCGGCGGGTCAGCGCCAGGCACTGCTCGAAGTGCTCCACCGCGCCCTCGGCGTCCCCGCGCCCGCGCGCGGCGTCGGCCAGCCCGTGCAGGGTGCGGGCCTCGCCGAGCGCGTCGTCGTACTCGACGAAGATCGAACGGGCACGTTCCAGGCGCTCGGTCGCGAGGTCGAGGTGGTCGGCGGCGCGGGCACCGAGGACGGCCGCCGGCTCCCCGTCGTTGTCGGCACCGGGCGCGTCCAGCCGCCAGAAGGCGTGCTCGAAGGCGAGGGTGATGTCGCGTTCGCCCAGGCCGCACAGCAGGACCGCCTCGGCCAGCCGGTTGCCGCGCCGCCGCGCCGCCGCGAGCGCGAGGGTGTGGATCCGCTCCCAGTCCGACCAGTGCGCGCCGAAGGCGCAGAACTCGGCGGCCTCGATCGCGAGCAGCCAGGTCGGCTCGTCGAGGCCGTGCCGGTGCGCCTGGTCGACGAGGGCCAGCAGGTTGACCCGCTCGCCGCCGAACCACAGCAGCGGCT
Organism: Frankia sp. Hr75.2; assembly: GCF_949319125.1. NCBI lineage: Bacteria > Bacillati > Actinomycetota > Actinomycetes > Frankiales > Frankiaceae > Frankia > Frankia sp. Hr75.2. The sequence goes on from NZ_CASGGV010000288.1 coordinate 179,421, forward strand.
GGGCGGTGAGTGCCGCGACCACGTCCGGGTCGACGGCGTGGCCCGGTCCACCGGAGCCACCCGCGGCGGGGGTGTGGGCGGCGGGCTCGATGGTGCGCGCGGTGCCCGGCGCGAACTCGTCGACCGCGCCGCGCAGCACCGCCAGATAGGCGTACAGCAGCCGGTCGAGGGCCTGCGCGTGCTCGGGAGCCAGCCGCGGCACCTGGGCTGCCGGCGCCGCTCCGGTGTCCGTGCCTGTGGGGGCGGCGCGCGGGACGTCGCTGGTCGCCGTCCGGGTGAAGCCCGGGCCCGGGGGGACGGTGGGGTGGGCCGCGCCGGCGGACGCCTCGTTCTTCTCCCGGGCGAAGACCCGGAGCAGGTCGTGGAACCGGTACCGCTCGGTGCCGGCCCGGTCGACACCGCGGCGTTCGAGCAGTTGGGCGTCGACGAGGCGGTCCACGACGTCCTCGGCCTCGTCCAGGCCGACGTCCAGGACGGCGGCGGCGGCCCACGGGGCGAAGTCGGCCAGCTCGGGCAGCGCCAGCAGGCGGAACGCCCGCTGCTCGTCGGCGGGGCGGCCCTCGTAGCTGAGCCCGAAGCTGGCGCGGACCTCGAGGTCGCCCGCCTCCAGCCAGGACAGCCTGTCCCGCTCGTTGGCCAGCCGGGAGGCCAGCCGCGTCAGCCGCCAGTGCGGGTGGGCGGCCAGCTTGCGCCCCGCGATCTGGATGGCGAGCGGCAGGTACCCGCACAGCCCCACGATGTCGCGTGCCGCCTCCGGCTCCGCGCTCACCCGCCGCTCGTCGACCACCTTGGAGAGCAGCTCCACGGCGTCGCCGGGGTGCAGGACGTCGACCATCCAGTAGGAGGGGGTCAGCCCGTGCATCCGCGAGCGGCTGGTGACGATGACCACGCTGCCGGGGCTGGTCGGGAGCAGCGGGCGGATCTGCGCCTCGTTCGCCGCGTTGTCCAGCAGGATCAGCACCCGGCGGTTGACCAGCAGCGACCGGTACACCTCGACCAGATGGTCGGGGTCGGAGGGAACCGCGGCCCGGCTTACCCCCATCGCCTGGACGAAGCGGCCCAGCACGCGGTGCGGGTCGAGCGGTTCGCTGGTGCCGCGCAGGTCCACGTACAGGGCGTCGGCGAACTGGGCGCGGACGCGGTGGGCCACATACACCGCGAGCGCGGTCTTCCCCGCCCCGGCCTTGCCGGCGATCGCGGCGACGACCGTCCCCTTCGCGCCCGCCACCGGGTCGGTGAGGGTGGCCAGGATCTGGTTCCGGATCGTGTCGCGGCCGGTGAACTCCTCGATGTCGGGCGGGAGCTGGTAGACGCCCTGCCCGGTGGGCGGCGCCGACACCGGCCGGCCCAGCGCACGTGGCGGCGTCCAGGCCAGGCCCGGATCGGCGCGCAGGACGTCCTCCTGGAGCCGTTGCAGCAGCGGGGATTCCAGACCGAGATCGTGGAGTGCCTCAAGGCCTTCCCGGCAGGCCCGGGCGGCGTCCTCGGTGCGTCCGTCGCGGTAGAACGCGAGAACAAGCTCCCGGCGCAGCCCGTCGTCGTGCGGATGTCTCGTGACGAGCATCCGCAGATCACCGATGACCTCGCGGTGTCGGCCCAGCGACAGATCGGCTGAGATTCGCGTCTTCTGGATGTCAAGGTGAAGCTCTGTCAGTTTTTCGACGTAGCCCGTTGCGAAGGGATAGTCGACGAGATCGACCAACGGTTGGCCGCGCCAGAGCGCCTGCGCCTCCTGCAACGGCGCGATGGCGCTGACCGGGTCGCCGTCCTCGATGGCGCGCCGGCCCTGCTCCAACAGCCGCCGGGCGCGTTCGGCGTCGATCTGCGCCGGCCCCACATCGAGCAGATAACCGGCTCCCCGGCGGATGAGCACCTGGGCTGAGCTGGGGCTCTCCAGCCGGCGGCGCAGCTCGCTGACGTGCGTCCGCAGGGTGGCGAGTGCCCTTTCCGGGGCTGGTTCGCTCCAGATCACCTCGATCAGGCGCTGGGTGGACAGCACCTGCCCGGCCTCGAGCAGCAGCGCCGCGAGCAGCACCTTTCGCTGGGTGCCGCCGAGCACGACGGGAACACCGCCCGCGGTGACCTCCAACGGCCCCAGGACGGCGAACTGGAGCCGGTCCGGATCGGGCATCTGGTCCTCTCGGGAGAATGCGGTCGCCGGTGTGGTGCGCCGGCGGTGTTCGTCCTTCTGATTCTGCCTTTCCCGCGGCGGGCCGTGGCGGACACCGGGACAACCGCGGAATCGTCGCGCGTGCGATTCGACGCTTTCAACTCCGGGTCAACGGCAGTCGTGATCGGGTGTGTACCGGTTGTTGATCGGTCCGGGGTGCACTCGTTGTCGAGAGCCATACCGGGCCGCCGCGCATTTCGGCGGGGGGTGTTCGGGGTCCCGCGGTGGCTGGAGGGAGGGTGTCGATCATGTCGATCTTCGAGTTCTCGGGCATCGGAGCGGTGACGGGTGCGTCCCGCGGCGGAGCGGACGAGGCACCGGATCACCGCCGCCGTGACGGCGGCGCGCGGCGGGCGGCCGCGGACCGGGCTGACGTGAGCCGGGTGGAGGCGGGCCGGGCGGGTGCCGAGGGGGCCGGCGCGGGCCGCCGCGGGGTGGCGCCCGGCCTTGCCGCGCGGCTCGACGGCCTGCTGCCGCTGGAGGTGGGCTACGACTTCGTGTCGGGCACCCGCAACCAGGTGTGGGTGCGCGGTGACCGGGCGGCCGTCCTCGAGAGGTGGCATCGGGACGGCGGGGTGGAGCTCATGGTCGCCGACCGCCCGTTCCGGCTGGAGTCGGACCTCGACGGCGTGGGGGTGCGGGTGGTCGATCCGGTGGCGCGGCTGCCGCTCGCCGCGTTCCGGCCCCGGCCGCGGGGCGGCCTGGTCGACCTCGCGGACGGCTCCACGCTGCGCTGGCTGCGCCCGCGCCGCCGGGCCGCCGGGTACGTCTTCGAACGCGGATTCGTCGGCTGGCGGAACGCCAACATCGTCCGGTTCGCGCACGACGGGGTCGCGATCGTGCTGGTTGACCCGTCCGACCTGACGCGCCATCGCCCGCCGGTGGCCCGCCCGGACTTCGGCGCCGCGACGGTGGCCGACCCACGCCGGGGCTGGGTGCCCGAGGTCACGGTGCTCGTGCTGCTCGGCTGGTTCCTCCTGCTGCTGGAGGACGACCCGGTGCCTCCGGCGCCCGCCTACCCCGATCTCGACCCGTCCGCGTGGCGCGCCCCGCCGGCGGGTTGACGGCCGGCCGGCCCGGGATTACTTTCGAACATGCGTTCGATGTCGGGGTGGCCCGGCATCACGTGATCTGGCATCACGTGATCCAGCATCACGCGGTTCGGCATCGGAGAGGTGATCCCAGTGGGTGCGGTTCGGCGAAGCACTGTCAGTGGGTTCGGAGTGGCCGGCGACCAGAGCGCGGTGGGCCGCCAGGGCACGGTGAGCCGTCACGACGGTTCCGGTCCGCGCGGGCCGGTCCCCGGGCAGCTTCCGGGCCGGACGATGCTCCCCGCCTCGGGGCTCCCGCGGCGCTCCCGGGACGAGCTCCTCACCTCGGCCCGGCGCGGGCTGGCCGAGGCGGCCTTCACCCGCCCGGCGGCTGAGCGTTACGCGTTGGCGCATCTCGCCGCCCTGCGGGCCGCGGCCGCCGTTCTCGCTGCCCGCGCGCAGCCCCGCCCGGGTCGTCGGGGCCGCCCGGTGAGCGCGTGGCGGCTGCTCGCGCTGGTGGCCCCCGAGCTCGAGGAGTGGTCGGCGTTCTTCGCCGCGGGTGCCGGGCGGCGGGCCGCGGCCGAGGCCGGGCTCGCCGTCGTGACGACCAGGGACGCCGACGACCTCGTCCGCCAGGTGGAGATCTTCCTCGGGCTCGTCGAGGCGGCGCTCGGCGTGCCCTCCCAGCCCTCGTTGGCGCAGGCCGCGTCCCCGTGGGGTTGAAAACTGTTGTCAGTTGAGTGCCAGTTAGCGCTGAGTGGCGCTGTGTGGTGGTGGTGTGAATCTCAAGGAGTGGGCGGCTGTGAACGGGGTCGGGTCGGCACTCGACGGCCCTCGGCGGGAGTTCCTCGCTCTGCTGCGTGACCCGGCGGTGACGACGATCGTCGTCGAGCATCGTGACGGGTTCGCCTGGTTCGGCGCCGACTCTGTCGAGGCGGCGCTTGCCGCGTCAGGTCGCAGACTCGTCGTCGTCGACCCGGCCGACCAGGTCGACGATCTTGTCCGGGACATGACGGAGATCCTGACGTCGATGTGTGCCCGGCTCTATGGCCGCCGGACCGCCGCGGACCGGGCCGCCCGCGCGGTGGCCGCCGCTACCGCGGACGTGCCGTGAAGGTTCTCCAGGCGTACCGGTTTGCGCTCGACCCGAACGACGCCCAGCTCGCGGATCTCCGTAGACATGCCGGGGCGGCCCGGTTTGCCTACAACTGGGGTCTGGCTCGGGTGAAGGCCGCGCTCGAACAGCGAGACGCCGAGAAGTCGTATGGCCTGACCGGGGACCTGCTCACCCCGGTGCCGTGGACGCTGCCCGCGTTGCGGCGTGCGTGGAACGCGGCGAAGAACGAGGCCGCCCCGTGGTGGTCGGCGTGCTCGAAGGAGGCGTACTCGTCCGGACTGGACCAGCTCGCCCGCGGGTTGAAGAACTTCACTGATTCCCGCACGGGGAAGCGGAAGGGGAAGCGGGTCGGTTTCCCCCGGTTCAAGAAGCGGGGCAGGGCCCGCGACTCGTTCCGGTACACGACCGGCGCCTACGGCCCGGCCAGCGACCTACAGGTGAAGCTGCCCCGCCTGGGCCGGGTCAAGGTCCACGAGGCGATGGGTGCGCTCACCGGCCGGTTGGCGGCCGGGTCCGCCCGGCTGCTCGGTGCGACCGTGTCGCGCACGGCGGGCCGCTGGTTCGTGGCGTTCACCGTCGAGATCGATCGTGAGATCCCCCAGAACCCGTCGGCCCGCCAACGTGCGGGCGGCGCGGTCGGTGTCGACGCGGGAGTGAAGCACCTCGCTGTCCTGTCGACCGGTGAGCAGGTCGACAACCCCAGGCCACTCACCCGCTCGCTGCGCAGGCTGCGCACCGCGTCCCGGGCCTATGCCCGCTCGAAGCCGGGCAGTGCCGGGCGCCGCCGGCGCGCCGCCGCACTGGGCCGCCTGCACGCCCACGTCGCCAACCAGCGGCGCGACGGGCTCCACAAGCTCACCACCCGGTTGGCGACCAAGCACGCCACTGTCATCGTCGAGGATCTGCATGTCGCCGGGATGGTCCGTAACCGCCGGCTCGCTCGCGCGGTCTCGGACACCGGCATGGCCGAGATCCGGCGTCAACTCACCTACAAGACCGTCTGGTACGGCTCGCGGCTCCACGTCGCGGACCGCTGGTATCCGTCCTCGAAGACCTGTTCCGGCTGTGGCTGGCGAAACCCAAGCCTCACCCTGTCGGACCGTACCTTCGCCTGCCAGTCCTGCGGGCTGGTGATCGACCGCGACCTGAACGCCGCGGTCAACCTGCGTCACCTCGTCGCCGCCAGTACGTCGGAGACGGAAAACGCCCGTGGAGCCGACCGTAGGACCCAGCCTGCTGGGCGGGTGGCTGTGAAACGGGAACCCGGCACCGCGCGAGCGGGTCGGACCGGGGGTTCCTCACCGAGAGGCGAGGCGGCATGACCGGGCGCTACCGGGCGCTCACATGCAACGGCGGTGGCACTGATCGTGCGCGGCCGGCTGGAGAGCGCGGAAGGCGTGGTGAACATGATCGTCGAGAGCCCGCTGCCGCGGTGGCGGTGGGTGGGCGCTCCAGGGACTTCCGATGACGCCCCACTGATGACGGCCCACTCTTGCGTCGAGACCTACGTTCGGTCACCATCGGTTACAGCTTGGGGTTTGATGATTACTGAGGGTGGTGGTTTTCGGTGGTGGTCGCTGGTGTGGACGAGCGGCGCGCCGGCCGGGCGGTGCCGAGGCCGCCCTTGGCGCGTTGGCGGCCCGTGGTGGGGCGGCGGCCGGCGGCGGGGCCGTCCGGGCGGGCGCGGCCGATGGAGAGAGGACGGAACACCTGGCTGGTACGGGTCGCCGGGCTCTCGGTGGGCAGCCTCGCCGTCGGCCTGGTCATCGGGTTCCTGCTGCCGCGCTGACGGCCCGCGGTGAAGCCCCCGCCGGAGCCCGCCCCACTGGAGCCCGGCGGGGCAGGGCCGTCCGACAGTCGGATCCTGCACGTCGACATGGACGCCTTCTACGCCTCGGTCGCGGTGCGGGACGCCCCCGAGCTGTGTGGCCGTCCAGTGATTGTGGGCGGGGGGAACCGGGGCGTGGTGCTCTCCGCGACCTACGAGGCTCGGGCCTTCGGGGTGCGCAGCGCCATGCCGATGGCGCGGGCCCGCGGGCTGTGCCCCACAGCGGTGGTCGTCCCCGCCGATCACGGCCGCTACCGCGAGGTCTCCCGCGCGATCATGGACGTCTTCCGGGACGTGACGCCGCTGGTCGCGCCGATCTCCCTGGACGAGGCGTTCCTCGACGTGGGCGGCGGGCGGCGGCTGTTCGGCACCCCGGTCGACATCGCGCGGGCCATCCGCGGCCGGATCGCGACCGAACAGGGCCTGACCTGCTCGGTGGGGGTGGCGCCGTCGATGTTCGTCGCGAAGATCGCCTCAGCCCGGTGCAAGCCGGACGGCCTGCTGGTGGTGCCCCCCGACGAGGTCCTCGCCTTCCTGCACCCACTGCCGACCGCGGCGCTGTGGGGGGTCGGGCCGCGGACGGAGCAGGCGCTGACCCGGTTGGGGATACGCACGATCGGCGACATCGCGCGCACGCCCGCCGACACGCTGCGGCGCGCCCTCGGAGCGGGCGCGGGCGGCCACCTGCACGCGCTCGCGCACGGGCGGGACGGCCGCCGCGTCGAGCCTGACGGCGTCGACGTGTCCGTCGGCGCCGAGGAGACCTTCTCCGCCGACCTGGCCGACCCCGAGCGGCTCGCCCGGGAGCTGCTCCGCCTCAGCGGGCGCGTCGCGGCCCGCCTGCGGGCCCGGGGCCAGGTCGCCCGCAACATCTCGATCAAGGTCCGGCATGCCGACTTCAGCACCGTCACGCGGGCTCGTACCCTCGCCGAGCCGACCGACGTCACCTGGGTGATCTACCGCACCGCGGGCGAGCTGTTCGACGAGCTCAGGGCCACATCCCGCCCGCTGGTGCGCCTGCTCGGGGTGCGGGCGGCCCGGCTGTCCGCCGCCGGGCGGACGAGCCACCAACTGGCGTTCGACGAGCGGCCGTCAGGCTGGGCCGAGGTCGACCGGGCCACCGACGGCGCCCGCCGGCGGTTCGGGGAGGAGTCCGTCCGGCCCGCGTCGCTGCTGCCCGACCGCCCGCCGCGCCCGGCTCCTCCCCGTGAGTGGGGGCCTGGCCGAGTGTGAATCCGGTGTCCTGGAAGGCTCGAACGCCCCTGGAACGGCCGCGGCCACGATCACCGAACGGCATGATCGTACGATGAGCATGGCATGAACCCCGCTGGCCCGGGCAGGAGCCCAGTACGCCGAATAGCTCTGGTCGGAGTGGGTTCGAACCGGCTTGGACACAGCATGACCTGTTGCCTACCGCCTCGGCCCCGCACATGCCTATTCTTGGGTGTCAGGTTCCGTCCGGCGGGCCTGAAGGTCGTGGGAGGAGCGTCGATGCCGCTCTCGGAGAACGAGCAGCGCCTACTGGAGCAGATCGAGCGCGCTCTCGTCGAGGACGATCCCAAGTTCGCGAGCACGGTCCGGTCGACGAACCCCAGGACCTACCTCCTGCGGCGCGTGCGGCGCAGCGGGGTCCTGTTCGCGCTCGGTCTCGTCGTCCTGGTCGTGGGTGTGATCCTCAACCAGGTACCCCTCACCGTGATCCTGGGGATCCTGGGGTTCCTGATGATGCTCTTCGCGGCACTGCGGGGGGCGGCCGACCTGCGTCGGATCAGCGGCCGGGGCAATGACGTCGGTCGTCGCCCGCACGGGTCGAAATCCAGGCCCGGTTCCGGCGGCCGGTCGCGCCCGGCGCGGCAGTCGTTCATGGAACGGGTGGAGGAGCGGTGGCGCCGCCGCTGGGAGGACCGTCCCTGATCGGGACCGCTCCCGGAGCCCGGCCAGGCTGAGCCCGGCGGTGAGCCGATCTCAGCCTGGTGGCTCAGACGGGTTCTCGCTCGAGCCCGGTCTCGGTCGGGCTCGGGCTGGCGCGATCTCAGGCGGGCGGCTGCGGCGGGTGTGTCCGCCCGCCGGCGGAGGCACCGACCCCGGCCTCCTGGTCGTCGTCGGCGCCGTTGTCCGGCGGGTCATCGGCCCGGTGCCGGATGCGCCCGAGAACATCGCGCACCGGGATCTCCCGCGCCCGCTGCATCATCGACGGCGGGGCCACCGTCGCCATCGCGCGGCGGCCCCGGGGCGCGACCGACCACAGCACCCGGCGGGCCAGAGCCAGGTCGGCCAGGACGTCCACGCCCGGATCGGGCGCGGCCATCCCGGCGGGGGCGTAACGGGCCCGCTCCTGGGCCATTGCCATCCGGATCAGGGCCTGCCGGGCGGCGTCGACCTCCGCCGACCCGGCTTCGGGGCCGGCCTCGAGGTAGGCGATGAGCCGCTGCGCGCCCGAGCGCGGTGAGTCGCTCGTCCGCAGGTGGATGCCGAGGTCGGCGGCCACGTCGACCAACTCGGCCCAGGCCGCGTGCACGCGCGCGACTGCCTCGGCGTCCTGGCGGTCGGGGCCACCCGAGCCCATCCGGCGGCGCCGCAGCGCCACCCTGGACAGGGCCGGGATGCTGAGCAGGACCAGGATCCCGAGACCCAGCCCGACCCAGGGCAGCCAGGAGGGGGGGAAGGTGTCCTTGTGGGTGCCCGCGGCCTTGTCGTCGGCCTCGGCGGTCAGCTCCTCGGCCGCCCCGCCCTGGTCGTCGGGGACGGGCACCGCGCTCGGCGTCGGCTCGACGGCGACATCCCCGTTCCCCTGGGGGACTTCGGCCGGGTCCGGGCCGGTGGTCGGCTCGGTCGTCGACGGGGCGTAGTCCGGGGCCGGGGTCGCGCCGTCCGAGCGGCGGGTCGGCTCGAACGGGAGCCAGCCCAGGGTCGGGAACCAGACCTCGGGCCAGGCGTGTGCCTGCTTGTTGGTGATCACCCAGGTGCCGTCGGCAGCGCGGGTGCCGTGCGTGAAACCGATGGCCACCCGGGCGGGCAGCCCCAGCATCCGCACCAGGACGGTCATTGCGGACGCGAACTGTTCGCAGTACCCGCGCCGGCTCTCGAAGAGGAACTCGCTGAGCGCGCCGTCCTGGACGGTGGGTGCGCCGTTGAGGTCGTAGGTGAACTCCGAGCCGCGCAGGAAGTTCTGGATGGCGAGGACCCGGGCGTAGCCGGTGCTCGCGCCGGTGGTGATCTGGGCGAGCAGTGTCCGCAGCCGTGGGTCGACGTCCGGCGGCAGCTGAGTGACGACGTTCATCGACTCGGGCACCGGGCCGGTGGCGGCGGCGATCTGCTGCGCGGTGGGGTCGGGGACCGCCGCGCTGACGGTGTAGCGCAGCCCGGCGGTGGAGGTGCGGGTGGAGAAGACGGTGCCCGTCGGTTCGGCGAGGCGCCAGTCGCCGGCGAGCCCGTCGAAGTCGGTGGGAATGCCCGGCACGGGCAGGTAACGCTCGGCCATCTCGCCGGAGACCGCCACCGACGCGGTGGTCGAGATCGTGCGGACGCCCCGTTCCGGTCCGGGCAGGCCCTCGCTCACCCGGGCTTCCTTCGTCGCGTTCAGGGCCCGCAGGGTGAAGCGCTGGCCGTCGAAGTTCTCCAAAGCGGTGAGTCGCAGATACTGCGGATTGTCCGTGGTGACGCGCAGGAGCGGGATCTCGCGGTCGTCATGGAGCTGCTGGGAGAGCGAGACGATCGGCTGCACGACGCTCGCCGAGCTCGGGCCGTCGCCCGAGCGCCTGCCGCCGCCGTTGTCGATCACTCCGTGCCCGTCCAGGGAGGGCACCAGCAGTGGCACCGCCGCCGCGATCACCAGCGACCCGACGGCCACCCGGGCACCGAGTGATCCCAGTCCGTTGCGGATGACCCGGGGGGGCCGGTCACCGACCGGGTGGCCCCACCGGGTCACCATCCGGTTGCCGTCCAGCAGCATCAGCGCGACGAAGCCGACAGAGGCGAGGACGAAGGGAAGCGTGCCGACCCCGGCCGGCAGGACGGCGGCCGGCACGACGAACAGGCCGAGCAGCGGCAGGCCGGCCAGCGGGGGCCGGTCCACGACCACCACGATCAGGTCGACCGCCATGACGACCAGGTACACGGCGACGAAGACCAGGACCACCAGGCCGGGCCGTTCCGGCACCGGCACCGCGAGCTCGCCGATGTCGTGCTTGCCGGCCAGCGCCAGCTCGCGCAGCGCCGTCACGGTGGACGGCGTCGGGATCACGCCGAGCAGGGCGGTGTCCCGTGCGCTCACCCTGGTGAGGGTGGTGAGCAGGCCGATCAGGCTGAGGCAGATGCCGGTGGACGCCGGCAGCCGGAACAGGGCGCCGAGCAGCCGGCCCAGCACCGCGGTGCTCACGGCGACCGCCGTCGCGATCAGGACGGGGCCGAACCACCAGCCGAACCCGTCGAACAGCGGGGCCAGCGCGGCGCTGGCGAGTAGACAGGCCATCCCGCCCAGCGCGGCGGAGAACGGCCGTGGGGTCACCATCCGCGACCATTCGGTGGGGGGCCGCCTCCCGCGGTGGCGGGGGTCGCGGGCTCGTGGGGGGAGCCGGGCCGGTACAGCGGGCCGGTCGCGGTCGCGGTCGCGGGCGGGGGTGGCGTCGGGTCGGCGGGGGCCCGGTCCGCCCCACCCTCGGCGGGCGCCGCGCCGCGGCGGGCGTCCCGACCGTGCGAGCCGCCGCCCGAGCCGCCGTTGGGGGAGCCGCTGTGGCCCGAACCGCCGTTGGCCGAACCGCCGTTGGGCGAGCTGCCGTTGGGCGAGCTGTAGTGGGGGGAGTCGCCGTGGAGCGAGCCGCCGTGGAGCGAGCCGCCGTTCGGCGCCGCGCCGGCCCGGCGGGCGGAGGCGTCGTGCTCCGCGCGGGGGGGGGACCCCGCGTGGGCGGCCGGACCGGTGCCCGACACGGACCCGTACGACACCCGCGCCATGCCGCCGACGGCGTTCCCGACGGCGAACCGGCGCCCGGCCGACGCGCCCGGACGGAAGATCTGCGGCCAGGTGTCGGCGAGGCGGGCCCCGGCACCCGCGACCAGGACGGTCCAGCCGTGCCTGGTCAGGGTGTGCCGGGTGACCTCCAGGTCGCCCCCGGCCGCCGGGGAGGCGCCCCAGCCGGCGAGATCCACCAGCACCGCGATGGCCGGGGCGTTGCGCGGCCGGGCACCCGCGATCATCGAGGCCGTCGCCTGGTCGGTGCGTCCGAGCACGACGACGACCATGCCGGAGTGCTCAGCCGAGCGCAGACTGGCCAGCGCCGGGCTGAGGGTGGCCGACGGGGTCGGCGCGATGACCGCCAGCTCGTCGAGCAGCGCGCCCACGGCGTTGCCGGGACCGGTCGCCGCGACACCGGTGTCGGCGATCAGCCGGACGCCGTAGCCGCTGCGGGCGAGGTTGACCGCGATCGAGCCGGCCGCGCCGACCGCCCAGGAGAAGGGGTCGTCCCGGTCCATCTCGGGCCAGGCCGTGTGCCGGGTGTCGAGCAGCACGGTGGCGGCGCCGGTCAGCGGCCGCTCGTCGCGGCGCACCATCAGCTCACCCAGCCGGGCCGTGGTCTTCCAGTGCACCTTGCGCAGATCGTCGCCGGAGCGGTACGGCCGTGTGGTGGAATCGTCCTCACCCGCCCGTGCCGACGAGCGGCGTACCTCGTTGTTCAGCGAGGACGAACCGACCAGCGGCGTCAGCGGCAGGCGCTCCAGGGCGGGCGCGACGATCAGCTCGTCCCGCCCCCGGAAGCTGCGCTCCAGCTCGCACAGGCCGAACGGGTCGGTCAGCCGGATCGTGAGCGGGCCGACCTGGTACCGGCCGCGGACCCCGGCGCGCAGCGGGTAGGAGAGGTCACGGGAGCCGCCCGGCTCGATCTGGTCCACCACGAAGCGCGCGCGGAGGCCGAGGTTGGGGGTCGTGTCCTCGACGAGCAGCACCGAGGACGGCAGCCGGGAGACGTTGTCCAGCCGGATCCGTACCGAGACGGTGTCGCCCGCGGTGACCCGCGGCGGCTCCAACCGGCGGGTGCAGGCCAGCCGGTAGCGGGTCCGCGCGACGAACCCGGCCGCGAACAGCGGCAGCGCGACAAGCAGGGCACCGACCGCGAGGAGGTCCTGCTCGCCGATGACCGCTGCCGAGGCCACGCACGCCCCGCCCGCGGCGAGGAACGAACGGCCGCGGACCGTCAGCCCGCGTACCGCAGCGAGGAAGTCGCGCACGTGTCTCTAACGGCCACGTCGCGAGGGACGTGCCGGGTCCTGCCGGGCGATCGGGATCCGGGCGATCAGGTCGGTCACGATCCGGGCCGCGATGTCGTTCGTCGGCTCACCCGACAGCATGATCTCAGGATGCAGCAGCAGGCGGTGCGCCAGCACCGGGCCGGCGACCGCCTGGACGTCGTCCGGGAGCACATAGCCGCGCCGGCTGACCGCGGCGTGCGCCCGGGCCGTACGGATCAGGTGCAGCGTGGCCCGCGGGGACGCGCCCAGCGTGATCTCCGGGTGCCGCCGGGTGGCTCCGACCAGGTCGACGATGTACTGGCGGACCTCGCCGGAGACGTGCACCGAGCGCACCGCGTTCGCCAGCTTGGCGACCTCGGCCGCGGTGGTGACCGGGACGACGTTGGTCAGCGGGTCGCTCTGGCCGTGGTTGTCGAGCATCGCCAGCTCGGCGCCGGGCGAGGGATAGCCCATCGAGACCCGGGCGGTGAAGCGGTCGCGCTGGGCCTCGGGGAGCGCCCGGGTGCCGTCCATCTCGATCGGGTTCTGGGTGGCGACGACCATGAACGGGGCCTCGAGGCGGTAGGTGACACCGTCCACGGTCACCTGCTGCTCCTCCATGCATTCCAGGAGGGCCGACTGGGCCTTGGGCTCGGCCCGGTTGATCTCGTCGCCGACCACGATGTTCGCGAACACCGGGCCCGGCCGGAACTCGAAGTCGCGGGTGCCCTGGTTGTAGACGCTGACGCCGGTCACGTCGCTGGGGAGCAGGTCCGGAGTGAACTGGATCCGCCGCACCCGTGCGTCGATCGAGCGGGCGAGGGCCTTGGCGAGCATGGTCTTGCCGACGCCTGGCACGTCCTCGATGAGGAGGTGCCCCTCGGCGAACAGGACCACCAGAGCCGTGCGGACCACATCCGACTTGCCGTCGATGACGGTCTCCACCGAGCGGCCGATCCGGTCGGCGACCTCGGACAGATGATCGATCTCGCCCGCCGGGTCGCGCCAGCGCAGTACTCCCGGCTCCGTCACCACGGTGCGGGCCTCCTTCGGATCGCGTGTCCCGGTCGTCGCCCCCGGTGCGGGGATGTCGTGCGCGGGGGCACCGTCGCCGCCCTGGACGCGGCCCCCGGAGGCAACCCCGGAACAGCCCGGACATCATCCTGACGCGGAGCACTCCCCCACGAGTGTGACATCCATAAGGGGGGGTCCGGGAGGACTGGTCGGTGATGGCCGCCGTTGCGGTTGTGGCCGTGGGCTGCGGCCCGGTCGTCCGTACCCGGGCGAGGGGTCATTTGTTCCCTTTTTCGCCGCCTGACTGTCGTGTATCAACCTGGTTTGCGGCGATTTATACCAGCCTCCCTACGGAGCGCTTACCGCCCCCGAGCCCGGAGTGGGAGCGGTGGGGTGGAGCGGGGTGTCTTGGGGGTGTCGGGTGGGGGGGAGTGGGGTAGAGTGGCGCGCAGTGGGGGTGGGGAGCTCGCGGGTAGCCGCCGGCTGGTGAACCAGTCGTCGTCTGATGGTCACGGCGCGTCTCTCCGGGCCTGGCGGGGAGGCTCCGGTGTTTCTCGGCAGCCACACGCCGCGGCTGGACGACAAGGGGCGGCTGACTCTGCCTGCGAAGTTCCGCGAAGAGCTGGAGGGGGGGCTAGTGATCACGAAGGGGCAGGAACGTTGTCTCTACGTGTTCCCCTTGGCGGAGTTCACCCGCATCAGTGAGTCCCTCCGTACCGCTCCGGTCACCGCGAAGGCGCTTCGCGACTACAGCCGCGTCTTCTTCTCGTCGGCCTCCGACGACGTCCCCGACCGCCAGGGGCGGATCACCATTCCGCCGCCGCTGCGGGCGTACGCGGGGCTGGTCCGCGAGTGCGTGGTCAACGGCGCCAACACCCGGGTCGAGATCTGGGACTCCCAGCGTTGGGACACCTACCTCGCCGACCAGGAGGAGACCTTCGCCGAGCTGTCGGAGGAGGTCCTGCCCGGAGTCATCTGAGTCGTCGAAGGCGTCGCGTCACCATCCGGTCGTCTGTCGAGGTCTCCCCCCGCTCCCACCGGACACCACTTCCCCGGCGTCCGGCGGATCGAGCGGGGCGGGACCTGGGTGTACGACTCTTCCGGCCGTTCCCTTCCCGATGGCCGCCGGGGACGGCGTACCCGCCAACGCACCGGCGTGCCCGCCCGCATATCCGAAACACCAGATCCGACAAGCGGCCGAGGGGTTGGCAGTGGACGTCACGCACACGCCGGTGCTGACCGAGCGCGTGATCAAGCTGCTTGACCCCGCGCTGCGCCGTCCCGGTGCGGTCGTCGTCGACGCCACTGTCGGGCTGGGCGGTCACTCGCACGCGCTGCTCGAGGCCTTCCCGCAGGTCCGCCTCATCGGTCTCGACCGGGACACCACCGCCCTCGAGCACAGCCGGCGCCGCCTCACCGGCCTGGGTGACCGCGTCGGCCTGAGTGACCGCGTCGACCTCGAGCACGCCGTCTACGACCAGCTGCCGGACGTCCTCGAGCGGCTCGGTGTGCCGTCGGTGGACGGTGTCCTGTTCGATCTCGGCGTCTCGTCCATGCAGCTCGACCTCGACGAGCGCGGCTTCGCCTACTCCCGGGACGCCCCGCTGGACATGCGGATGGACCAGGAGCGCGGCCCCACCGCGGCCGACGTCCTCAACAACTACGACGTCGACGCGCTGACCCGGGTGCTGCGGGAGTACGGCGAGGAGCGGTTCGCGCGCCGCATCGCCCGGGCGGTGGTGACCCAGCGCCAGGCCGCGCCGTTCACCACCTCCGCGCGGCTGGTGGACCTGGTCCGCGACTCCATCCCCGCGGCGGCGCGCCGCACCGGAGGCAACCCGGCCAAGCGCACCTTCCAGGCGCTGCGCATCGAGGTGAACTCCGAGCTCGAGGTGCTCGAGCGCGCGGTGCCCGCCGCCTTCGACGCGCTGGCCGTGGCGGGCCGCCTGGTCGTCCTCTCCTATCACTCCCTGGAGGACCGGCTGGTGAAACGGGTGCTGACGCCGCGCTCGGTGCCCTCCGTCCCGCCGGACATGCCGGTCATCCCGGATGACGCCCGGCCGACGTTACGGTGGCTGACCCGCGGCGCGGAGCCGGCTTCCGACACGGAGATCGAACAGAACGCGCGCGCCGGGTCGGTCCGGCTGCGCGCGGCGGAACGCACGGCGGCCGAACCGGGCCGCGCGCACAACCAGACCGGAGGTGTCCGATGACCGCTCCCGCGAACCCGCTGCCCCGCGGTCGCGCCCGTCCGGGTCATCACACGTCCGGCTCCGAGTACCACGCGACAGACCACGACGTGGCCGCCTACCCGGGCGCCGCGCACGACGCCGCGCACGACGGCACCGCGTACGCCTATGACGTGGCCGCGTTCGAGAGCACCGGCTACGACGACACGCCCTACGAGAACGCGCCCTACGACAGCGCTCCCTACGCGGACGTGCCCCACGAGGACGCGCCGTACGGCGCGTCCGGCTACGGCGACCCCGTCTACGACGACTCCGCATACGGCGGCGTCAATTACGGCGATACGGCCCCCGGCGAGCCGGCGGCCGGCGACCACACGCTCGGCGAGCCTGTGGCCGGCGAGCCCGCGTTCGGCGATTCCACGGCCGGTGACCTCGCGGATGCCGGGTCGCCCGTCGGGGAGCCCGCGTACGCCGACGAAGCCGGACGCCGCGCCGACCCGTCCGACGAGGTGGCCGTGCCCGGCCGCGCCCGTCGCCGGCCGGTCGCCGCCGGCGTGGGCGCGGTAGGCGCCGGAGCGCCCGCCCGCTCGTCCAGCGCGGCCCGTTCGTCCAGCGCCACGCGCACGACCGCCACGCGCACGACCGCCACGCGCACGACCGGCGCGCGCACGACCGCGGGGCACACCGTCCCGGCCCGGCCCGGCAGCGCGCGCTCGGGCACGGGACGGACAGCCACCGGACGATCGGGAACGGGCCGGTCCGGTGCGGGACGTCGGCCGTCCGCGATGGCGGTCGGCGCGACCACGGTTCCCCTGCTCGACTCACCACTGCGGCGGGGAGCGCGGCCGGGGCTGTCGGTGCTGCGGGTGCCGGCGCGGTCCACGGCGCCGCGCGGGCCGTTCGTGGTGCTGCTGCTCGTGCTGATGGGGGCGGGACTGCTGTCGCTGCTCCTGCTCAACACGGCGCTGATGGAGAACTCCTTCCACGCCGACGAGCTCGAGCGGCAGTCCACCGAGCTGACCCGGCAGGAGCAGCAGCTGTCGCTCAAGCTCGACGAGCAGTCCGACCCGGGGCAGCTCGCCGCCCGCGCGAACCAGCTCGGGATGGTGCCCGGCGGCGTTCCCGAGTACCTGCCGGCCAACGCGCCGCTGCCGCCCGGGGCGCGCGTCCTGACCCGGGACGCGGGCAGCGGCATGCTGCTCGTCGTGGTCCCGGGCCCGTCGGCGGCTCCGGCCGGCGCCGCCGCGGCGACGGACTCCGCGGCCACCCAGTCCGGCGCCTCGGCTCAGTCGGGCGCCTCCGGCGCGGGTGGCACGTCCACCCAGCCCGCGGCTGGCGGCGAGGCGGCGGCTGGCGGCGAGGCGGCCGGGTCCGCCGCCGATACGCAGGCCCGTACCGGGACCGACACCGGGACCGACGGAGAGGCGGGAGCCGGTCAGTGAGCCAGACGACCCGCGGTCCGTCCTCCGGCCGCGGTCGGAACCGACTCCGTCTCGTCACGAACCCGCAGCCGGGGAGCCCGGACGCGCGGTCCGCGCGCCACGACGGTGACGACCTGCTCGATCCGTCCGTGCGCCGGTTCTCCGGCCGTGACCCGGACGGCGGCCGCGGCCGGGTGACCCCACCCCCCCGCGGCGGCGACCGACGCCGCGACGACCGCGACGACCGCGACGAGCTTGACGAACAGACCTGGGACGACGACGCCGCCGAAGCCACGGAACGGGCGGCGCGCCGGCCCCGCCCCGCCGCGGCCGGACGGGAGCGCCGGGCGGCGACGGCCCGGGCGGGTCGGTCGTCCCCACGGGTGTCTCCGCTGCGCAGCGCGGCCGCCGGCTCGGCGACGCCACGTGAGCAGCTCCGCCGGGACCAGGCCGCCCGCGCCACATCCGCCCGTACGACCTCCGCCCGCGGAGCGGCCGGCCGGCGTAACCCGACCCGGGGGGCGGCCAGCCGGACGACGTCCGGGCGGATCCCCCCCGTCCGGCGCCCGCATCCCTCGAGCGGTGGGGCGGGCCGCAACCGGGCCACCTCGATCCGCCGCGGCCTCGGGGGCACGCCGCCGCGGCCGTCGCGGCCGTTCGTCCTCGCCAGCCCCCGCCGCCGGGTCCGGGTGTCGGTGGTACTGATGATCGCCGTCCTGGTCGTGATCGCCGGCCGGCTCGCGCAGCTGCAGGGCTTCGCCTCGTCCAACTACGCGGAGCAGGCCGAGCAGCAGCGGCTGCGCAAGTCCGTCCTGCCCGCCGACCGTGGCATGATCACAGACCGGCACGGCGACGCGCTGGCGCAGGACGTCGAGCGCCGGGCCGTGTACGCGGACCCGTGGCTGATGAACGAGGCCCAGGTCGTCGACGCGGCGCGCAAGCTGGCCCCGCTGCTCGGCGAGTCCGAGAACACGCTGCGCAAGAGCATGACGTCCAACGATCCCCAGGTGCGGTTCGTGTACCTGGGCCGTCGCCTCGACCGGGCGGTCGGGGACGAGGTGGACAAGCTGGGCCTGCGCGGCATCGGCGTCCTCCCCGAGCGGGGGCGCTGGTACCCGTCGCTGACCCTGGGCGCCAACTTCGTCGGCTTCACCAAGCTCGGCGAGAACGACGCGATCGTGGGCGCCGGCGGCCTGGAGCTGGCCTACGACAGCGTGCTGCGCGGGACGGACGGGCGCCGCCAGATCGAGGCCGACCCGTCCGGGCGGGAGATCCCCTCGGCGCAGAGCGTGGAGAAGGACCCGGTCAGCGGCTCCACACTGCGCCTCACCATCGACAACTACATCCAGTGGGACGCCCAGAGCGCGATCGCCGAGGCGGTGCGGACCTCGGAGGCGGACGGCGGCACGATCGTCGTGATGAACCCGAAGACGGGTGACCTGCTCGCGATGGCCGACGCGCCCCAGTTCGACCCGAACAACATCACCTCCCGGGACATCGACGCGATCGGAAACCGCTCGACCGGCCAGGCCTTCGAGCCCGGCAGCGTCAACAAGGTCATCACCATGGCCGCGGCACTGGACCGGAACCTGATCGAGACGACGACCCCGATCACCGTGCCGCCGTCCATCGAGCGGGGCGGGGTGACGATCACGGACTCGGAGCCGCACGGCACCGAGCACCTCACCGCGGCCGGCGTGCTCGCCCGGTCCAGCAACATCGGGACGGTGCTCGTCGCCGAGCGGGTCGGCAACGACAACCTCGAGCAGATGATGCGCGCGTTCGGGCTCGGCAAGGCGACCGAGGTCGACTTCCCCGGCGAGGCCGCCGGCATCCTGCCGCCGGCCGCGGACTGGTCGGGCAGTCAGGCCGCGACCATCGCCTACGGCCAGGGCACCTCGGCCACGGCCCTGCAGATGGCGTCGGTCTACGCGACCGTGGCGAACGGCGGCATGCGGGTCGCGCCGCGGCTGGTGGACGCGATCACCGGCCCGGACGGGGTCACACGGCCCACCCCGCGGGCGCCCGAGCGCCGGGTGGTCTCCCCGGAGACCGCCTCCACGCTCACCCGCATGCTCGAGGCCGTCGCGACGACGCAGGGCACCGCCCCCGCCGCCGAGGTCGCCGGGTACCGGGTCGCCGGCAAGACGGGCACGGCGAAGCGGTACGACCCGGTCAACGGCGGCTACGACGGCTACGTCTCGACGTTCATCGGCTTCGCCCCGGCCGACGACCCCCAGGTCGTCGTGGAGGTCGTGCTCGACCACCCGCGCAAGGGCTTCTACGGCGGCGAGGTCGCCGCGCCGGTGTTCAAACGGGTGATGAGCTTCGCCCTCACCACGCTGGGCGTGCCGCCGCCGGGGACCAGGCCCGAACCGCTGGTGCTCGACCTCGACCGCTGAGAACGGGCGAGAGCACCGAGGACGAGCAGGAGCACCGCGGACGGGGAAGGCACCGCGGACCGGGGAGAGCGTCGTGGACGGGCGAGCGCGGGACGTCGCGCGCCCGTCCACGACGGGGGCCGGGGGCCGGGAGCCGCCGCCGGTTTGGCCCAGGCTGTCCCGACACCTGCGCGTCGGCCCGGTGGACCACCGCCGTCCACGGCGCCCGTGCGGATCCCCCGCCTGCCCGCCCACTAAGGTCGTCCCCGTGACCACCCCGGCACTACGTCCGGCAGCGCCGTCACCGCGGTCGCTCACCGCTCTGCCCGACGTCCTCAGATCCATCACCGTCGCGCCCGGTCCGTCGGGCGGGGCGGCCCTCGCCGGTGTCGTCCTCACCGGCGTCACCCACGACTCGCGCGCGGTGCTGCCGGGCGACCTCTACGCGGCGCTGCCCGGCGCGCACGTGCACGGCGCCGACTTCGCCGCCGGTGCCGTCGCCGCCGGTGCCGTCGCCGTCCTCACCGACCCGGTGGGCGCCGCGACGCTGTCCGGCCGGCTCGCGGTGCCCGTGCTCGTCACCGACGACCCGCGCCGCGACCTGGCGCCGGCCGCCGCCTGGATCTACGGCGAGCCGTCGAGCGCGCTGACCCTGCTCGGGGTCACCGGCACGAACGGCAAGACCACCACCGCCTTCCTCCTGGACGCCGGCCTGCGCGCCGCCGGGTACACCACGGGCCTGCTCGGCACGGTGCAGACCCGGGTCGCCGGAACGGTGGTGCCCTCGGTGCGCACGACGCCCGAGTCCGGCGACCTGCAGGCGCTGCTCGCGACGATGGTGGAGCGGGGCGTCGGGGCGGCGTCGATGGAGGTGTCGAGCCACGCGCTGGCCCAGCACCGGGTGGACGCGCTGCGCTTCGCCGGCGCCGCCTTCACCAACCTCAGCCAGGACCACCTCGACTTCCACCCGACGATGGAGGACTACTTCGCGGCGAAGGCGGCACTGTTCGAGCCCGCCCGCAGCGCGGCCGCCGTGGTCTGCGTCGACGACGACTGGGGCCGCCGGCTCGCGGCGCTGCGCCCGGACGCGCGCACCTACTCGGTGACCGGCCGCCCGGCCGACTGGTGGCCGGAGGACGTCGTCGCCGGCCCGGCCGGCAGCGTGTTCCGCGCGCTGGGCCCGGACGGCGCGAAGGCGGACCTCTCGCTCGCCCTGCCGGGCCGGTTCAACGTCGCCAACGCGCTGGGCGCCCTCGCGCTGCTGGCCGCCGTCGGTGTCCCGCTGGAGGCGGCGGCCGAGGGCATCTCGTCGCTGCCGGGGGTCCCGGGCCGGATGGAGCGGATCGACGCCGGCCAGCCGTTCCTCGCCCTCGTGGACTACGCCCACACCCCCGACGCGGTCGAGACGCTGCTCGCCGCCGTGCGCCCGATCGTGACCGGGCGGGTGGTCGTCGTCCTCGGCTGCGGTGGGGACCGCGACCGAGCCAAGCGGCCGCTGATGGGCGCGGCCGCGGCGCGGCTGGCCGACCTGGCCGTGTTCACCAGCGACAACCCCCGGTCCGAGGACCCGGCGCGCATCCTCGAGCAGATGCTGGCCGGCGCCCGCGGCGCCCCTGGAGCGGGCGAGATCGTCGTGGAGCCGGACCGGGCGAGCGCGATCGCGCTCGCGGTCGGCGCCGCCGGGCCCACCGACGCCGTGATCGTGGCCGGCAAGGGGCACGAGAGCGGGCAGGACGTCGCCGGTGTCGTCACGCCGTTCGACGACCGCGAGGTGCTGCGCTCCGCGCTGCTGGCGGCGGCGAGCCGATGATCGCGCTGACTCTCGCCGAGGTGGCCGCCGCCACCGGTGGCCGGCTCACCGCCGGCGCGGACCGGTTGACCCCGGTCACGTCGGTGGTGATCGACTCCCGTCAGGTCGGCCCGGGCGCGCTGTTCGTCGCCCTGCCCGGTGAACGGGTGGACGGGCACGACTTCGCCGTCGGCGCGGTCGCGGCCGGCGCGGTGGCCGTCCTCGGCGCCCGGGAGACGGGCGTGCCCACCGTCGTCGCCGCCGACCCGGCGGCGGCGCTGGCCGCGCTCGCCGCGCACCTGCGGGACCTCGCCCCGGCGACCGTGGTCGGGGTGACCGGCTCGGCCGGTAAGACGACCACCAAGGACCTGCTGGCCGACCTGCTCGGCAGGCTCGGCCCGACGGTCGCCGCGGTGGGCTCGTTCAACAACGAGATCGGCCTGCCGCTGACCCTGCTGCGCACCGAGCCCGACACCGCGTTCGTGGTGCTGGAGATGGGCGCCCGCGGCATCGGGCACATCGCGACGCTGTGCGCGGTGGCCCGCCCGCACGTCGGGCTGGTGCTCAACGTCGGGTCGGCGCACGTGGGGGAGTACGCCGACGGGCGGAACGGCATCGCCGCGGCGAAGGGCGAGCTCGCGGAGGCGGCCACCGGCCTGGTCGTGCTGAACGCCGACGATCCGCTGGTGGCGGCGATGGCCGGCCGCGCCGGCGCCCAGGTGGTCACCTTCGGCCGCGTCGCGGCGGCGGACGTCCGCGCCGAGCGCGTCGAGGTGGGCGGCGACGGCCGGGCCGCGTTCGACCTGCTGGCCGGCGGGGAGCGCCACCGGCTGCGCCTCGGCCTCGTCGGCGCGCACCAGGTGGCCAACGCGCTGGCCGCCGCGGCGGTGGCGACATCACTCGGCCTCGCGCCGGCCGAGGCCGCGGCAGCGCTCGAGGAGGCCCGCCCGCGCAGCCGCTGGCGGATGGAGGTGACGACCACCGCGGAAGGCGTGGTCGTGCTCAACGACTCCTACAACGCGAACCCCGAGTCGATGCGCGCGGCCCTGACCGCGCTGATGGACATGCGGGGAGCGGGGCGGGCGTGGGCGGTGCTGGGTCCGATGGGCGAGCTCGGCGCCGACGCGGAGGCCGCGCACGACACCCTGGGGCGGCTCGCCGCCGGGCTGGGCGTGTCACGGCTGGTGGCGGTCGGCGCCGGGGCGCGCCGGGTGCATCAGGCGGCGGAGCACGAGGGCGCCTGGGCCGGCGAGTCGACCTGGGTGCCCGGGGTGGACGAGGCGCTGGCGCTGCTCGCCGCGCAGGTCCGCCCGGGTGACGTGGTTCTGGTGAAGGCGAGCCGGTCGTTCGGGCTCGAGCGGGTGGCCACGGGGCTGACCGCGGATGGTGGGGCCGGCCCAGCGGGCCGGCGGGACGGCGCCGCCGGCGCCGCGATCGAGGGGATCGAGAACACGTGGAACACGGTGGGACACTCCGGCGAACCAGGCGTGCGCGGGTGACGCTCGCGTGAGAGGAGTTCTCTTCGCGGCACTGGTCGCGCTGGTCATCTCCCTGCTCGGCACCCCGTCGGTGATCCGCTTCTTCCGGCGGCAGGGCTACGGGCAGGAGATCCGTGAGGACGGGCCGTCGAGCCACCTGACCAAGCGCGGCACGCCCACCATGGGCGGCACCGTCATCATCCTCGCCACCCTCGCCGGGTACTTCGTCTCGCACCTGGTCACCGGCATCGGCTTCACCGCCTCGGGCCTGCTGGTCCTGATGGTGATGACGGGCCTGGGCCTGGTCGGCTTCCTGGACGACTACATCAAGATCCGCAAGCAGCGCAGCCTGGGGCTGACGGCCCGGACGAAGTTCGCCGGCCAGGCCGCGGTCGCCCTGGCGTTCGGGCTGCTGGCCGTCCGGTTCAAGAACGACAGCGGGCTGCTGCCGGGCTCGACGTTCATCTCGGTCGTGCGCGACACCGGGTTCTCGATCGGCCTGATCGGCTTCCCGCTGCTCGCCTGGATCATCATCGCCGCGACCTCGAACGCGGTGAACCTCACCGACGGCCTGGACGGCCTGGCCGCCGGCACGTCCGCGATGGTCTTCGGCGCCTACGTGGTGATCTCCTTCTGGCAGTTCGGCAACGTCTGCGAGGCCGGGGCGCTGACCGAGGGCTGCTACTACGTGCGCGACCCGCTCGACGTCGCGTTGGTCTCCGCCGCCGCGATGGGGGCCTGTTTCGGCTTCCTGTGGTGGAACGCCAGCCCGGCGAAGATCTTCATGGGGGACACCGGCTCGCTCGCGCTCGGCGGGGCGTTCGCCAGCATCGCGATCGTCAGCCGCACCGAGCTGCTGCTGTTCGTGCTGGGGGGCCTGTTCGTCATCGAGACGCTGTCGGTCATGATCCAGGTGGCGTTCTTCAAGGCGACGAAGAGACGGGTGTTCAACATGGCGCCCATCCACCATCACTTCGAACTCGCCGAATGGCCGGAGACGACGGTGATCATCCGGTTCTGGATCGTCTCCGGCCTGGCCGTAGCGTTCGGCCTGGGCCTGTTCTACGCCGAGTATCTTTCCCACGGGGGCGGTTGACCATGAGTACTTCCGCCACACCGGTGCCCGCGGGCGCGGCGCTCGCCGGCGCTCAGGTCACGGTCGTCGGAGTGGGCGTCTCCGGCGCCGCGGCGGCCGGTGCGCTGGCGGCCCGCGGCGCCCGGGTGGTCGTGGTGGACGCGGCCGACGGCCCGGGCCAGCGCGCCGCCGCCGAGCGGCTGCGGGCGGAGGGAATCGAGGTCCGGCTCGGCGGCCTGCCGGCCGAGGCCGGGGCGGCGTCGCTCGTCGTCACCTCGCCGGGTGTCCCACCGGACACGCCGCTGCTGCGGGCGGCGGAGGCCGCCGGGGTACCGGTGTGGGGCGAGGTGGAGCTCGCCTGGCGGTGGCGCGGGCTGTCCCGGTGGCTCGCGGTCACCGGCACGAACGGCAAGACCACCACGACCGAGATGCTCGGCGCGATGCTCGTCGCCGGGGGGCGGCGCGCCACCACAGCCGGCAACATCGGCACGCCCATCGTGGCGGCCGTCGAGACCCGGCCGCCCTACGACGCGCTCGCCGTCGAGCTGTCCAGCTTCCAGCTGCACTACACCTCCACCGTCGCCCCGCGCGCGGCGGTGATCCTCAACGTCGCGCCGGACCATCTCGACTGGCACGGCGGAGCCGACGCCTACGCGGCGGCGAAGGCGCGGATCTGGGCGGCCCCGCACACCGTCGCCGTCGGCAACGTGGACGACCCCGTGAGCCTGGAGCTGCTGTCGCGGGCGCCGGGCCGGCGGGTCACCTTCGGGCTGGACCCGAACGCCACCCCACGGCCCGACCTGACCGTCGTGAACGGGTACCTGGTCGACCGGGCCTTCTCCGGCGGGCGGCTGATCGCCGTGGCCGATCTCGGCGCGGCCGGCCGCTCACCCGGGCGGCGCCCGCCCGCCACCGGCATCACCGGCGGCGGGCCGGCCGGCGGCAGGGTCGGTGGCGCCGTGGCGGGTGGCACCCGGGCCGGCGCGGCCGGGACCGGCGACGGGCCGGGCCCGTTCGGCGGCGGCCAGTTCCGGGACGACCGCTTCCCCGGCTTCGCCACCGGCGCTGAGCTGGGATCGCACAACATCGCCAACGCGCTGGCCGCCGCCGCGCTGGCCCGCGCCGACGGGGTGGACCCGGCGGCCATCGGCGCGGCGCTCGCGTCGTTCCGGCCCGGCGCGCACCGCAACGTCACCGTCGGCCGGCGCGGCGGCGTCCGCTACGTCGACGACAGCAAGGCCACCAACCCGCATGCCGCCGCGGCGTCGCTGCGCGCCTACCCGTCGGTGGTGTGGATCGCGGGCGGTCTGAACAAGGGCCTTGAGTTCGACGATCTCGTTGTCTCGGCCCGTCACGGGCTGCGCGCGGTGGTCCTGATCGGCCAGTGCGCCGACGAGGTGGCCGCGGCTCTCGCCCGACACGCCCCCGATGTCCCCGTGGAACGGGCCGCGGGCATGGACGATGCGGTGGAGGCCGCCGCGAAGCTCGCGGCACCGGGCGACACCGTGCTGCTGGCGCCCGCGGCGGCGTCGATGGACATGTTCCGTGACTACGCGGAGCGCGGCGACCTGTTCGCCGCGGCCGTGCGAGCGCGGGGAGGCTGACCGCCGGCGCTCTCCCTCCCAGCGCGGCACCGGAGAGGGGGAGCGTGAGTGAGCGCATGACGGGTGCGCGAACCACCAGAACGGGGACGGCCGTCGCCGGGTCGAGGCCCGCGGGGAGCACCGGCCCGGGCACGACCGGCGCGGGCGGGGCCGGCGCGGCGGGCTCCGAGGCCGCCACCGACACGGGCGGCGCGGGCGGCGCCGGCGGGCTGCGCCCCGGCACCGGCGGGCCGGAGGCCACCGGGGCCAGGCGGGGCTGGGTCGGCGACCCCCGCACGCCCGTCCTCGACCGCCCGCTGGCCTCGTACTACCTGCTGCTCTCCTCCGCCGGCCTGTTGCTGCTGCTCGGCCTGGTGATGGTGCTCTCGGCGTCCGCCCCGCGGTCCTTCCAGGACTTCGGCTCGGCCTACACGCTGTTCCTGCGGCAGGCGACCTGGGCCGGCATCGGCATCCCGCTGCTGCTGGTCGCGAGCCGCCTGCCGATCCGGGTCTTCCGGGCCGCCGCCTACCCGTTGCTGGGCGTGACCGTCCTGCTGCTGATGGCGGTGCTCGTCCCGGGGATCGGGCACGTCGAGAACGGTTCGCGGCAGTGGATCCCGATCGGCCCGTACACCCTGCAGCCGAGCGAGTTCGCCAAGATCGCCCTCGTGCTGTGGTGCTCGGACGTCCTCGTCCGCAAGCGCCGGCTGCTGGTCAACTGGAAGCACCTGATCATCCCGGTGGTGCCCGGCTTCCTGTTCGTCGACCTGCTGCTCATGCTCGAGCCCGACCTGGGCGGCTCGATCTGTGTCACCGTCGTCCCGCTGGCGGTGCTCTGGGTGATCGGCACCCCGCTGCGGATCTACGCCGGGCTGCTCGGCGGCATGGTCGCCGGCGCCAGTGTCCTGGCGATCAGCGCGCCGTACCGGCTGGAACGACTGATGTCCTTCCGGGATCCCTTCGCCGACCCGAACAACACCGGTTTCCAGGCCGTCCACGGCATCTACGCGCTGTCGTCCGGTGGTTGGTGGGGGGAGGGGCTGGGCGCCTCCCGGGAGAAGTGGCCGGATCTGCTGCCCGCCGTGCACACCGACTTCATCCTCGCGATCATCGGCGAGGAGCTCGGGCTGCTCGGGAGTCTGGTGACCGTCACGCTGTTCGGCGTGCTGGGCTACGCGGGCCTGCGGATCGCGCACCGCGCCGACGACCTGTTCATCCGGCTGGCCGCCACGGCGGTCACCGCCTGGATCATCGCGCAGGCCGTGGTGAACATGGGCGCGGTCGTGGGAATCCTGCCGATCACCGGGGTGACCCTGCCACTGGTGTCCTTCGGTGGATCGGCGCTGCTGCCGACGATGGGCGCGCTGGGCATGCTGCTGGCCTTCGCCCGCCGCGAGCCGGATGCCGTCGTCTACCTCGCGGCGCGCGCCGAGGCGCGCCGCGCAGGGCGTGCGGGGCGCGCTGGTCGGGGGTGGCTGCGCCGCCGCCGCGCCGCGCGGGCCGAGACTCCCGAGGCGGCGGTCTAGAACGGTCGAGCTCGGCCCCCCGGAACGGCGGTCCGAGCGGCCGAGCCGAGGCGTCCGTGTGGTCGGCCGATCCGCCCGCGTGTTCGGCCGACCATGTTGCGTGCGCGCCGCCGCGATGTGGAATCGTCAGGGCCGATGTTGCGAAGTGTGCTGCTCGCCGGCGGCGGAACTGCCGGCCATGTGGAACCGGCCCTCGCGGTCGCCGACGCGTTGCGCGCGGACGACCCCAGGATCCGGGTGACCCTGCTCGGTACCGAGACCGGGCTGGAGGCGAAACTCGTCCCGGCTCGCGGCTACGAGTTGGCGACCGTGCCGAAGGTACCGATGCCCCGGCGCCCCTCGCCGGCGCTGCTCACGGTGCCGAAACGGCTGGCCGCCGCCGTCGGCGCGGCGCGCGCCACGCTGCGCGAGGTGCGGGCGGACGTCGTGGTGGGCTTCGGCGGCTACGTCGCCGTGCCCGCCTACGTGGCCGCGCGCCGCCTGGGGGTGCCGATCGTCGTGCACGAGGCCAACCCGCTGCCCGGCCTCGCGAACCGGCTGGGGGCGCGGCTCACGCCGTTCGTGGCCACCTCCTACCCCAGCACCCCGCTGCGCGGGTCCACCCTCACCGGGATTCCGCTGCGCGCGGAGATCCTCACCCTGGACCGCTCGGCGCCGGCGGCGCGCGCGGCGCGGGCCCGCTACGGCCTGGACGCCCACCGCCCGACCCTGCTCGTCTTCGGGGGGTCGCAGGGCGCCCGCTCGCTGAACACCGCGATGGTCGGCGCCGCGCGGGAGCTGACCGGCTCGGGCGTGCAGGTGTTGCACGCCACCGGGCCGAAGAACTACGAGGAGGTCGCCGCCGCGCTGCCCGCCGGGCTGGCCGCGCCCTACCGGGCGGTGCCCTACCTGGACCACATCCCCTCCGCCTACGCGGCCGCCGACATGAGCCTGTGCCGCTCCGGCGCGATGACGTGCGCCGAGCTCGCGGCGGTCGGCCTGCCGGCGGTGTACGTACCGCTGCCGCACGGCAACGGCGAGCAGCGCCGCAACGCGCTGCCGACGGTGGAGGCCGGCGGCGGGCTGCTGGTGGACGACGCCGAGCTGAGCCCCGGCTGGCTGGCGGCCAACCTGCTCCCGGTGCTGACCTCGGCAGAGCGACTGGGGAAGATGTCCGCGGCCTGCGCCGGCACGGGCCACCCGGACGCCGCCCGCGCGATCGTCGCGATGATCCGGCTGGCCGAGCCGACCCGCAGGCGGGCCCGGCCGAGGCACGCGGCGAACTGAGCGACCGTGGCCAGCGCCTTCCCGCCCGCGCCGCGCCTGAGCCCGGCGCGCGTGGGTCCGACGCACGCCCGCGCGCGGCACTGCGGCAGGATGGCCACGTGACGGCGCGAGATCTCCCGGAGGGCTGGCGGCGGGTCCACCTCGTCGGCATCGGCGGGATCGCCATGAGCGGTCTGGCGCGGCTGCTGGTCGCGCGGGGCGCGACAGTCACCGGCAGCGACGCGGTCGAATCCCGGCGGCTGGCGTCGCTGCGCGCGCTCGGCATCCCGATCACGGTGGGCAACGGCCCGGACAGTTTCGACGCGTCACGGCTCGACGGGGTCGAGCTCGTCGTCGTCGCGCCCGCGGTGCCGACCGACGACCCGGAGCTCGCCGAGGCGCGCCGGCGCGAGCTGCGCGTGCTGACCCGCTCCGCCGCGCTCGCCGGGCTGATGGCCGGGCACCGGGGCGTCGCGGTCGCGGGCTCGCACGGCAAGACCACGGTGGCGATGATGCTCACCGCCGCCCTGCAGGCCTGCGGTGAGGACCCGACATTCGCGGTCGGCGGCGATCCGGGCGAGGCCGGTTCGCACACCCACGCGGGCAGCTCCGAGCTGATGGTCGTCGAGGCGGACGAGGACGTCGGCGCGTTCTGGCAGCTCCAGCCGTACGGCGCGGTGCTGACCGGGGTGGCCGCCGAACATCTCGACCACTACCGGACGATGCCCGCGCTCGCCGCCTCGTTCGCGACGTTCCTGCGCCGGGTCGACCCGGGCGGCTTCCTGGTCGCCTGCGTGGACGACACGGCCGGCTGGGCGCTCGCCACGGCGGCGGCCGATCACGCCGACCGGTGGCGCCGGGCCGGCGGCCCGGACGGGCGCCCGGCGGACGCCGCCGCGCACAGCACCACAGGCGGGCAGGGCACCGCGGGCGCGGGCCGGCCGTGGCTGACGGGGTACGGGTTCGGGTCGTCGGCGGACGTCCGGCTCGTCGCCGAGGAGATCTCGATCGCGGGCACCAGCGCGGAGGTCGTCGTCCATGGCGTCCGGCTGGGCCGGCTGTCGCTGCGGGTCCCCGGCCGGCACCACCTCCTGGACGCCGCGGCGGCCCTGGCCGCCGGGATCGCCCTGGGTGCCCCACCGGCCGGCCTGCTGGCCGGGCTGGCCGAGTTCGCCGGGGTCCGCCGCCGCTTCCAGCCGCTCGGGTCGGCGGGCGGGGTGCGGGTGGTCGACGACTACGCCAACCACCCGGACCGGGTGGCCGCCGCGGTCGAGGCGGCGCGGGCGGCTGCCGGCGGCGGCCGGGTCGTCGTCGCGTTCCAGCCGCACCTGTACAGCCGCACGGCCCTGCTCGCCGACCGGTTCGGTGCCGCGCTGGGCTCGGCCGACGCGGTCGTGGTGATGGACGTCTACGGCGCCGGGGAGCAGCCCGAGCCGGGCGCGGGTGGTGCCCGGGTCGCCGCGGCCACCCGGGCCGGGGCGGCGCGGGCCGGGGCAGCGCGGGTCGTGTACGAGCCGTCGTGGTCGGCCGTCCCGGGCGTGCTGATGGATCTGGCGCGGCCGGGCGACCTGGTCATGACACTCGGCGCCGGCGACGTGACGCAGGTCGGCCCGGAGCTGCTGCGCCTGCTGGCCGAACGGTCGGCCCTGCCGGGCTGACCCAGGCCCCCAGCCCCGGTCTGATGATCCATCGCAGAAGTGGGGGGGGGGGGGGGGGGGGGGGGGGGGGGGGGGGGGGCGGCGCGCCCGCCGGGGGCCGGGGGGGGGGGGGTGTCGAGGATGTGGCGGAGCATGCCGGCGATCATG